>JAMPFC010000130.1 GCA_023664685.1 Roseburia sp.
GACAGAGGGCATTTGAAGAACACCACGGGACAAGGGAAGATTTTATGAAGATCTTTGGGAAAAACTATTTATGACCGGGCATCCGGGGAAAGGAAAGAACATGGATAGAGAGAAGATATTTCCCGCCATTCTTATTATTTTACAGATAGGAGCCGGGATCGTATATGCGTCGCAGGGAGACTGTAAAAAGGCAGCTTACTGGATCGCGGCAGCAGTATTAAACATAGCAGTTACATTTTAACCCACATGCACAATGGTTTTTGCATCACGGGCAGAGCCATGCTGACATGCCTCCCGGTCTTGTGCCGGGAGGGATATAAAAAAGATTGGAGGTAAAGGAGATTTGTGCGCACAGAAAATCATGATTTACTCCAAACTGAGAAATGGAATATTTAGAGTTTTTGAAAAGCAAGATCGAAATCGCAAAAGACAGTGGATTTGAGATCACAAAGGATGAGATCAATCCGGCATTAAAGCCACACCAGAGGGACGCTGTCATATGGGCGTTAAAAGGTGGCAGAAGGGCTTTGTTTGAAAGTTTCGGGCTTGGCAAGACGGTGCAGGAATTAGAGTTTTGCCATCAGGTCATAACGAACTGCGGAGGCAGGGCGCTTATCGTCTGTCCTTTAGGTGTAAAACAGGAATTTACCCATGACGCTGTCGGTCTGCTTGGCTATGATGCGCCGGAATATGTACGGAACATGGAAGAGGTCAAAAATTGCAGAACGGACATCATGATCACAAATTATGAGCGTGTCCGTGATGGTGATCTTGAGCCTGCATACTTTTCTGCAACGTCTCTTGATGAAGCAAGTGTTTTAAGGAGTTTTGGAAGCAAAACCTACCAGACATTTCTTGATAAGTTCAAGGGTGTTCCGTACAAACTGGTTGCAACTGCAACACCGTCGCCGAACAAATACAAAGAACTGATCCACTATGCCGGATATCTGGAGGTCATGGACACGGGACAGGCATTGACAAGGTTTTTCCAGAGGGACAGCACGAAAGCGAACAATCTAACGCTTTATCCAAACATGGAAGATGAATTTTGGCTATGGGTAAGCACGTGGGCTTTGTTCGTTACGAAACCGTCTGACCTGAACCCGCAGTATCCGGATGACGGATATGTATTACCGCCGCTTGATGTAAGGTGGCATGAGTTACCGGTCGAGTACGGAAAGGCAATGGACAAGATGGGCCAGATGATGCTTTTTAATGAGGCGGCAGCAGGGTTAAAGGAAGCTGCGCAGGTCAAGCGGGAAAGCATTGGCGACCGTGTCGGGAAGATGAAGGAGATCGTCGACCGTTCGCCGGAGGAGCATTTTATCTTATGGCATGATCTGGAGGCAGAACGCCATGCGATCAAGAAAGCATTACCGGAAACGGTGGATATTTACGGTTCGCAGGACTATGAACTCCGGGAAAAACGTGTGATTGATTTTTCTGAGGGAAGGACAAGGCTGTTTGCTACAAAAAAAGAATTGTCCGGCTCCGGCTGTAATTTTCAAAAGTACTGCCACAGGGAGATTTTTCTCGGTATTGATTATGAGTTCAACGATTTTATACAGGCAATACACCGGTGCTACCGTTTTTTGCAGAAAGAAACGGTTGTGATTGACATCATCTACATGGAGAATGAGCGTGCGATCAAAGAGGTTCTGCTCGAAAAGTGGAAGAACCACAACCACATGGTGGATAAAATGATCGGGATCGTTAAAAAATACGGATTATCCGGCACAGGGAAACAATATGATCTGCAAAGAAAGATGGGTGTTAAAACAGTGAAAGTTGAAGGAAAGCGATATACAGCGGTAAATGATGACTGCGTGGAGGAGACAAGGCGGATGGGGACGGACAGCATTGACCTTATCCATACGTCGATCCCATTCGGCAATCATTATGAGTATTCCGCAAATTATAATGATTTTGGGCATAACCAGAACACGGAGCGGTTTTTTGAACAGATGGACTTTTTAACGCCGGAACTTTTCCGGATCCTGAAACCGGGAAGAGTAGCGGCGATCCATGTAAAAGACAGGGTTTTGTTTGGCAATGCAACAGGTACAGGCATGCCGACCATCGAACCATTCCATGCCTTGTGCATCAGCCATTACATGAAACATGGTTTTCAGTACTTTGGCATGATCACGGTCGTTACGGACGTAGTGAGGGAAAATAACCAGACATACCGTCTGGGATGGACAGAACAGTGCAAGGATGGCAGTAAGATGGGCGTAGGCTGTCCGGAGTATATCCTGCTTTTCCGTAAACTGCCGACAGACAGGTCGACTGCTTATGCGGATATCCCGGTCACAAAAGCAAAGGAGGATTACACAAGGGCGCAGTGGCAGATCGACGCACATGCATACTGGCGCAGCAGTGGAGACCGTCTGGTCTCCAAAGAAGAACTTGAGGATGTTTCCGTTGACAGTCTGCAAAAGGTGTACAGGAAGTTCAGCCGGGAAAATGTCTATGACTACAAAGAACATGTTGAACTTGCCAAAAAGTTAGATGAGAATGGTAAGCTCCCGGCCATTTTCATGGTGGTTGCACCGGGGAGTTGGAATCAGCTTGAAGTCTGGGATGATATCAACCGTATGAAAACGCTGAACACCACGCAGAGCAGGCGCAGGGAACAGATGCATGTCTGTCCATTGCAGATTGATATTGTGGAGCGGATCATAAACCGGTATTCCAATGAGGGGGATCTTGTGCTAGATCCATTCGGGGGATTGATGACCGTCCCTATGACAGCGGTAAAAATGGGCCGCCGGGGATATGGGATCGAGTTGAATTGTGACTATTTCCGGGATGGAGTCGGATATCTGCAAGAGGCAGAGCAGGAGAAGGAAACGCCGACCATATTTGATTTTATGGAGATGACGACATGATCGAGACATGGAAAGACATACCCGGTTATGATGGGAAATATCAAGCTGACAAGGAAGGGAGCATACGACGGATATTTTCATCAGGAAAAACAAAAGAAAGGGGAAACAACAATGTATGAGCAGTTAGATATATTTTCAATTATTCCAAAGCAGGAGTATCCCAAAGAGGTATCCTTAAACAAGAGGCTAAATATCGGGGACTATATCGGCAGAATCGTGTTGGGAGAGATTGAAAAAGGAAGGATAACGCAGATTGTGGGAAACGATATTTATTTTTTCTACCGCACCGACAAAGGCTGCTTTTCAGCTAGCGACAGAACTGATTTTAAATAAATGGAGAAGGAAGCGGCGGAGATCCGAAAGCAGTACAAAACGATCAAGGTCGACCGTTTTGAAAGTTTTTTTGCTGTGGAATATTCACCAAGAGAATGTGATGGAAAAGTGCTATGTGCAATGACGGGTATATTCAATGGCATGCTGTTTTGGAAAGAAGATATGACATATCAGTTTTTAGAACCGGTCAAGAACATAGAAAAGGCATACAAAGAAAAAATACATAAGATTACCCATGAATGGTGGAATCAGAAGAGCGAAACGGTGTATACGGTTTTAGATGCTCCGATCCGGACGAACCGCCTGTACTGGTCAGAACATGGGTTTTATGCAGATGCAAGATACG
>JAMPFC010000131.1 GCA_023664685.1 Roseburia sp.
AATCACTGCCTTTTCCACCCGTCAGATAAACCGGATTTCCTATGGAAACTTCCTGCAGTACACTGTCATAATCTTCCAATACGGATACTGGTTTCACATTCATCTTTACACCTTCCTTACTAGTTTCAATAATATTATTATAACAAAAGGCACCAGCCGGATGCTCCTGCAAAGAACTGATGCCTTATCCTGATTATAATACCCTTTCTCGTTTCCTATATCATCCTGCCATCGTGTAGATCTGCATCATCGGCATGACGATCGCGCCTACCACGCCGCCACACACAACAGCCAGAACGATAATAACCGCCGGCTCCATCGCCGTTGTCAGGTTCTTCGTAGCGGTTTCTACTTCCTGCTCGTAGTACTCTGCTACTTTATCCAACATCGCCTCTGTATTACCGGTCTCCTCACCGATCCGGATCATATGATGAACCATCTGCGGGAATACTTCGGACGCCTCGATCGGTTCTGACATCGGAACACCCTGCATAACCTCTTCCCTCGCATCATTTAACACCTTACGGATCACCCTGTTCTCTACGACATTCGCCACAATGCCAAGCGCCTCCACAATCGGTACGCCGGATACAACAAGCGTAGACATCGTCATACTAAATTTTGCCGCTGCATTTTTGACAGAAAAGTCTTTTACCAACGGTATTTTCAGACACATCCGGCTCGTAAACTGCTTTCCGGTTTCAGTATTTTTCGCTGAGATGATCACTGCAACTAGAGCAATGATACCGGCGATCACCCAGACGATATTTGCCACCATAAAGTCACTGACAGCGATTACGATACGCGTCGGAAGTGGAAGTGTTTCACCCATCTCCGCAAATACCTGCTGGAAGTTCGGGATCACGACCACCATCAGCACGATCACGACGATGACCGCTACGATAAGAACCACAACCGGATAGATCATCGCACCGACTAGCATCGAGCGGAGCTTCTGGTCTTTCTCGAACTGGGTACAGATTCGTTCAAATGCCACGCTCAGGTTACCGGTCGCCTCACCGGCAGCCACCATGTTGATCAGAAGATCTGGAAACACCTTACCTTCCAGAGCCATCGCATTTGCCAACGTCTCTCCTTTTTCTACGTTTACCTGTACGTTGTAGATCGACTTACGAAGCACTTTATTCTCCGTCGAGTCCTCAAGCATCTTAAGTCCCTCCACAACGGTAACTCCGGCATTCAGTATACTGTAAAACTGCCGGCAGAACAACGTGATATCTTTTAATTTGACGGGATTACCGATCGATATGTTCCACGCCGCATCATCGACACTCGTTGTCTCCTTGATCGAATGGACGATCGCGCCTTCACCTTTTAGCTTGGCTGTAGCCGCTTCTTCTGAATTTGCTTCTACCGTACCTTTTTTATCTTTTCCATATTTATCGGTTATCCTGTACTTAAATGTTGCCATTCCTAATCTCCTCCTTTCTAGTAAATTCGTTTATTTAATGCTGCTTTGTCTTGGGCAAAAGTAATTGCCTCGTCTCTTGTCACTTTACCTGCTGTATACAATTCAAAGATCGAATCATCCATCGTGATCATTCCCTCTTTTCTCGAGGTCTGGATCGATGATGGGATCTGATGACTCTTTCCTTCACGGATCAGCGCACGGATCGCGCTGTTCGCATGGAGAATCTCAAATGCTGCAACACGCCCATTCCCATCTGCGGTCTTCATGAGCTGCTGAGAAATGATCGACTCAAGAAGCGTCGCTAGCTGCAGACGGATCTGCGGCTGCTGATGCGGTGGGAATACGTCGATGATACGGTCGATCGTCGCCGCCGCACCAATCGTATGCAGTGTTGAAAATACGAGATGTCCTGTCTCCGCCGCTGTTACTGCGGTAGAGATCGTATCGAGGTCACGCATCTCTCCGACGAGGATTACATCCGGATCCTCACGAAGCGCCGCCCTCAGTGCATTTGCATAACTGTCTGTATCCATTCCGATCTCTCTTTGGTTTACGATTGATTTTTTATGTACATGAAGATACTCGATCGGATCCTCCAGTGTAATGATATGATGACTGTAATTTTCATTGATCCGGTTGATCAACGACGCGAGCGTCGTGGACTTACCACTACCTGTCGGCCCGGTAACGAGTACTAATCCTCTTTTCTTATTTACAAGATCAATGACCGACTGGGTCAGCCCGAGATTTTCCGGCTCTGGAATCTCCGTATTGATGAGTCGGATGACAAATGCCATCGATCCCTTTTGCTTAAATACGTTCACACGGAATCGGCCCTCGCCCGGAATCGCATAGGAAAAATCCGCCTCACCGGTCTCATTAAAATCTGCAATGAGCCGCTTCGGGATCATCTGCTCCACGAGCGTCTTTGTGTCCGCCCCGGTCAGCGGCGCCGCTGACATCTCTTTCAGCGTTCCGTGAACCCTGCACTTGATTGGTATCCCTACGGAAACATGAACGTCGGATGCTCCAATCTTACGTGCCTGTCTTAGTATGTCATCTAGTGTCATATCCCCTTCTCCTCCTTATGTTTTTTTTATTCCGCTGCAATCCTCTCCACCTCGGAGATGGATGTAACTCCTTTTAATACAAGCTTTGCCGCACCCAGACGCAGTGTCGTAAGCCCCTCTTTCAATGCTATCTTCTGGATTTCTTCGGCGCCGCCACCCCGGCTGATCACTTCCCTGAGAGCCGGGGTAATCGGCATGATCTCGTACACACCGATTCGTCCGCGGTATCCGGAGTTATTGCAGTATGCACACCCGTCTTTTGACGGTTCATAAATCAGCGGGTTGGAATCCCCTCTCAGACGAAGCCGGAATTTGTCAGTGTCTGACATCTGCTTTTGCACATGGCACTTCGGACAAATCCTTCTTACCAGTCGCTGGGCAATAATGCCGACGACAGAATCCGCCACCATATAAGGCTCGATTCCCATATCCTCAAGACGCGTCACCGTACTCGCCGCACTGTTCGTATGTAATGTGCTGACCACGAGATGCCCTGTGATCGCCGCCTTTACCGCAATCGTCGCTGTCTCCTCGTCTCGAATCTCTCCGATCATGATGATATCCGGATCCTGACGCAGAATGGAACGGAGTGCAGAAGCAAATGTAAGTCCTGCTTTTTCATTTACCTGAACCTGATTAATTCCATCCACATCCGCCTCGACCGGATCTTCTACCGTGATAATATTTACATCTCCGCCATTTAGCTCATTCAGCACCGTATAAAGCGTCGTGGACTTACCACTACCTGTCGGCCCGGTAACAAGAATGATCCCATGCGGATTTTTTAATATGCCATCAAAACGTTTAAGCTCCTCCTCCTGAAATCCGAGTTCGCTCTTTTCTTTATTCAAACCAGACTTGGAGGCGATACGCATTACGACCTTCTCTCCAAATGTCGTCGGAAGGGACGATACACGGAGATCGTACTCCACCCGGTTAAAGATCAGCGTCATACGTCCGTCCTGTGGCGCACGTTTT
>JAMPFC010000013.1 GCA_023664685.1 Roseburia sp.
CTCATCTGATCCATAAGCATCTGCGGCTGCATTCCTGTCATCTGCATGTACTGGTCGATGGAAAGTCCCTGTCCGGAAAGACGCGATGCAAATTCATTGATCATCTGGGAAACCTGCTCATCCACCATCGGCCCCGGAAGCTCTACCTTCGCATTCGCAACGGCTTTCTCGATCACTTTATTTTCTTTTTCTGTCTTTACCTGTGCTTTTCTCCGGTCAGTCAGCGTCTTCTTTACACTTGCCTTATATTCCTTGAGTGTATCAAACTCAGATACCTCACTGGCAAACTCATCATCCAGTTTCGGAAGTTCTTTTACTTTCACTTCCTTGATCTCAACTTTAAACACCGCCGGTTTTCCTTTCAGCTCATCTACGTGATACTCCTCCGGGAATGTCACGTTGACATCAAGTTTATCACCAGCTTTCTTTCCGATCAACTGATCCTCAAAATTGTCAATGAAGGAATGGCTTCCGATCGTAAGGGAATAGTCCGTACCCTTTCCGCCCTCAAATGCTTTTCCGTCTACAAAACCATCAAAATCAATGACTGCAATATCGTCTTTTTTCACTGCCCTGTCATCCATTGTGATGATACGCGCATTCTGCTCGCGCACTCTGTCAAGCTCGGCATTGACGTCTGCTGCCATGATCTTAACTTCCTGCTTTTCTACTTCGATTCCTTTGTACTCACCGAGTTCTGCATCCGGCTTCACAGCCACCGTAGCAGAAAATACAAATGGCTTTCCATCCCCAATCTCCACGATATCAATATCTGGTCTGGATACAATGTCAAGGCCACACTCTTTCGCAGCCTCTTCGTAAGCATCCGGCACCGCAAAATTAGCAGCATCTTCATAGAAGATTTCCGGCCCATACATTTTCTCGATCATCTTACGCGGAGCTTTCCCCCGGCGGAATCCCTGAATGCTGATCTTATTTTTGTTTTTGTTATAAGCCTTCGCCATCGCCGCCTCAAAAGCGTCCTCACTTACCTCTATCGTGATCTTTGCCATGCTGTTTTCAAGATTCTCAACTTTGTAACTCATTTCTTAATTCCTCCAAGATTCTTTCATTGTTTTATATTTGAGAGGGATGGCTCTTTAAAGCATTCCCAATATTTATACATTTAAAACACCCTGTAATTTCCGCTCAGCGCCAGAAGGGCAAACAGATACAGACAGTTGTCATAGTATCTTCTCTCCCCGGTACGAAGAGGCGTATTCCAGAAACGCTCGACGCACTCCTTTGCATAAGGCCCATCTGCCGCCAGAGATGCCTGTGCATTCGTGGCAATGATCGCTACCGGATGGAGTGCCGGCTGGTCAAGGACGGTACCATCGATCTCATATGTCATGAAATCCTCTCCGCGGTGCGTCTCCATAAAGAATTTCTGGACTTTATTGTTGTTTTCCTTATGCCAGTCATCCGGGGCAAACCACTCGTAGTCCAAGCCGATATTAGCGATGACACGGTACGAATCGCTGTAGTACCAGTCGTGGCGTCCACCGAATACATTCTGCTCTTTCTCATACGGTTTTCCATCATAATATGCGTACTCCGCCGCAAGTCCCGTCTCCGGGTGGCATGCCTTTTTCAAATACTCGCGGCTTGCCTTCGCTGCCTTTTTCCAAAACTCCCTATCCTCTTCATTCGCCCACTCGGCAAACAATTCATAAAAATGCGGACAATGATAGGACGGATCGCTGAATTTGCGGCTCGGGATAAAACGGATCAGATAATTTTCCGGCTCCATGATCGGATCCCCGGGTTCCTTCTCCCCATTGTGGATGCAGGCGCTCAGTATATTTTTTGCTTCCTGCGAGTAGTTAAAGATTCCCTCGCCATCGCCCCACCTGTGAGAAGCAAAGAACAATGCCATCGCAAAAAACTCCTCGCCGTCTGGCGCCGGCCCCGTATCATTCTTTGTCCCATCGGTCTGGCATGACCACGCAAAATATCCTTTGTTATATCCCTCTTCCATGTACATATAGGTTCTCGCCCATTTCCATACACGGTCAAACTCATTTTTCATATCCATCTGGACGCACATCATCATAGCATAGGACATGCCCTCTGTTCTGGCGTCAAAATTTCCAGTATCCTCGAAATACCCCATGTCATCTCCGGCCTCAAAATAAAACTTTTCTCCCTCTGGGCCATAAAAAACCGTATGAAATGCGTCTTTTAGTTTCTTGTCAATATCTTCTTTGGAATATCCGCACTCTGCAAATACGTTGCGGTATTGTTTTGTGTAATACGCACCTTTCATTTTCGTAAAATCCTTTCTCTCATTGTATTTGTTCATGTCCTTTTTCCCGCAGGACACGGATGATCTTATCCACATTTTCCTCACAAAGCTTGTCGGTCTTTGCCTCTACCATCACCCGGATCAATGGCTCTGTCCCGCTTTCCCGGAGAAGAAGCCGCCCCTCATCGCCAAGCGCCTTCTCCACCTCTTTTGCAGCAGCAAGGACATCTGCGTCCTCTCTGGCTGCGAGTTTATCTTTTACCCGCATATTCACAAGAAGCTGCGGATAGATTTTCAAATCCTCTGTGAGCTCAGAAAGCACCTTTCCTTTGGAAAGCATCGCTTCCATGATCATCAGGGAGGTAAGGATTCCGTCCCCGGTCACAGCATGCTCACTGAAAATGATATGCCCGGACTGCTCGCCGCCTAACACATATCCGTTCTCCATCATGTTGGCACAGACATATTTGTCCCCGACAGCGGTCTGCTGATAGCAGATTCCGGCTCGGTCAAATGCCTTATAAAGCCCCATATTGGACATGACCGTCGTAACAACCATATCATCTTTCAAATGCCCCTGTTCCTTTAGATACACACCGCACAGGTACATGATATGGTCTCCAGTGACAACTTCGCCTTTTTCATCCACTGCGAGACAGCGGTCAGCGTCACCGTCGTATGCAAATCCAACATCGGCGCCGATCTCTTTTACAAAAGCCTGCAATTTATCAATATGAGTAGAACCGCAGTGCCGGTTTATGTTCATCCCATCCGGATTCCCATTTATCGTATGTACTGTCGCCCCCAGTTTTTCAAAAATCTTCCCGGCGATACGGGAAGCCGAACCGTTGGAAAGATCCAGTGCCACTACTTTCCCATCAAACGGATGTTTCACTAGCTCCATAAGATACTCTTTGTAAATCTCTCTTCCGTCGGTATGATCATAGCACCTTCCAAGCGCCTCACCTGTCGCATAGGGCAATTCTCCGGTCTCACCGTCGATGTAGGCTTCGATCTTTTCCTCGATCTCCTCCTCCAATTTGTGTCCCTGTCCATTGATCACCTTGATCCCATTATCCGTATATGGATTGTGGCTCGCTGTGATCATGATCCCGAAATCAAATGCCTCTTTCCGGATCAGGTAAGAAATACTCGGCGTTGTCGTCACATGGATCTCATAAACATCTGCGCCGCTTGCAGTCAAGCCTGCCGCCAGTGCTGTTTCATACATATATCCTGAAAGCCTCGTGTCCTTTCCGACGATAACCCGGACACGGTGCTTTTCATCTCGAAAGTAATCTCCTAAAAAACGTCCGATCTTGAAAGCGTGTTCTGCTGTCAATGTAACATTTGCTTCTCCGCGAAAGCCATCCGTACCAAAATACTTCATGACATTCCCCTTTCAAATTCCTTTCAGGGCATAATTTTCCCTGAAAATAAGATATCGAATATATACTATCATAAGAAAAGAATTTATTCAAGAAAAACTTCGCAGGATCGTTCCGCCCCCCATGACATAGTCTCCATCATAAAATACAACTGCCTGTCCCGGTGTAACCGCACGCTGCGGCCGGTCGAAAACGACTTCTGCCATATCCCTGCCCGCCATCCGGATCACGCAGTCATCTCCCCCATGATTGTAACGTATCTTTGCCACAGCCCGCACTTCCCCGCTGATCTTTGGTACGGACATGAAATTCAGCCGGTCTGCCCGCAGCTTTGTGGTAAAGATATCTTCGTTTTCACCGATGACGACCTCGTTCGTCTCCGGCCGGATCTCCGTCACAAAGACCGGATGTCCCATAGCGAGGCCAAGTCCTTTCCTCTGTCCGATCGTATAGTGCGTGATCCCTTTATGCGTACCGATCACATTTCCATGAACATCTACGAAATGTCCCTCTTTCTCCGCCTGTCCAGTCTCACGCTCAATAAACGAAGCGTAATCATGATCCGGCACAAAGCAGATTTCTTGGCTGTCCGGCTTATCCGCCACGACAAGCCCTGCCTCCTCAGCGATCCGCCGGATCTCCGCCTTTTCATATTTTCCCACAGGCATAAGCGTATGGGAAAGCTGATCCTGAGTGAGATTGTACAGGGCATATGTCTGATCCTTCGCCGCTGTGACAGATTTTTTCAGGGCATATCTCCCATTTTCCAGACGGTCGATCCTTGCATAATGGCCGGTGGCGATGTAATCTGCCCCGATCTCCAGACTCCGCTGCAAAAGAGATTCCCATTTCACATAGCGGTTGCAGGCGATACAGGGATTCGGGGTACGTCCGTTTTTGTATTCGTCCACAAAGTAATCAATGACATGCTTTTGGAATTCCTGCCGGAAATTCATGACATAATACCGGATCCCAAGCCTTTCAGCCACCCGTCTGGCATCCTCCACCGCAGACAGCCCACAACATCCTCCATTTTCTTCCTGAAGGTGGGGCGCCTCCTCCTGCCAGATCTGCATCGTGACGCCGATCACTTCATATCCTTGTTCTTTCAAAAGATATGCCGCCACCGAGGAATCCACCCCGCCGGACATCCCGACCACTACTCTTTCAGCCATTCTTTTTTTCTCCTTCTCTGCGCACATTTCCAATATCTGTAACTACCTCGTAGCCGATGGAAGCCATTTCTTTCTCGAGTTTTTTCCGCCCTTCCGCCGCCTCGTCTCCTTTATTCGCCTTGTTATCATAAAGCGTATAGTGATCCCTGACCGACAGCGGCGAAAGATTCGGCATGATCACATTTGCCCCCGCAAGCACTCCCAGCTTTCTTCCCTCCTTATCAATCGTCGCAAGCGCTGTTGTCGCCGGGAGAAGGATATCTTTTTCCATGATGCGGATGAGACTCAGCAAAAAAACAGTCAGATTCATTTTCTCCTTTGCAGACAGCCCGGCAAGCCCGATCTCCTCCCCCGCCTGCATTCTTTTGTCGAGCGCTTCTTTATGAAACGGTGTATCCTTTTGGGGAAGAAAAGGCCCGATCCCGACCATCTCCGGTCTGACTTCATGGATATAAAACAGATCATCGGCAATCGTCTCATACGTCTGGTATGGCGATCCCACCATAAATCCGCACCCTGTCTGATAACCAAGCGCTTTTAATTCGCCGATACAGTCCCGCCGGTGCGAAAAAGACATCTCCGGCGGATGAAGCTTTTCATAATGAGCGCGGTCGGCTGTCTCGTGGCGGAGAAGATAACGGTCGGCGCCTGCCTCCCGCAGCTTCCGGTAACTTTCCGCACTCCGCTCTCCTACTGACAGCGTGACTGCGCAATCCGGATGTTCCTTTTTTATTCCTTTTATAAGATCTGTCAGCACTTCATCCGTAAATGCTCCGTCCTCTCCGCCCTGAAGGACAAAGGTACGGAAGCCAAGGCGGTATCCCTCCCTGCAGCAGAGAAGAATCTCCTCCTTATTTAGACGGTAGCGGCACACATTCCGGTTACTCCGCCGGATTCCGCAATAATAACAGTCATTCTGGCAAATATTGGTAAATTCGATCAGTCCCCTGACATAAATTTTATTTCCATAATATTTTTTTGCGATATCCGCTGCCTTCTCCGCCGCATATCCCCTGTCCTCCTCTGTCATCTCCGAGAGCAGGGTTACAAATTCTTCCTTTTTCAAAATACCATCCCCCGCGAGGCGGTCGATCCATTCTTTTTTCATACCGGTTCATCCACTCTTTCTAAAATCTTTGTCTTTTCACAAATTTGAAAAGCCCTGTCACACAGGGCTTAATCACAAATCGTCATCGCTTGGCGGCAATGCCGCCAAAGCTGCTTCTCTTTATGAGTAGATGTTATTATTATCCTCTACTTTTTGGCTGTTTCCTTTGATATAGTTGATGATCGACGGAATGATCGCAAGCAGGGTAAGACCATATCCCATGATCAAATCTTTGTAGTAAGCTTCCGCAAACTCGGAGTACTCGAGCAGATACGGAATGTATTTGTAGGCTGATGTAAACGAATACCCTTCCATCTCCTGCATGATGCTAAAAGCGATGGCAATATTATGTGCAAAATACACAGCGCCAAGGTCAAGAACGATACATACGATGATCGCCGGTATGTTCAGGCCGCCTCCCAACAGCTCAAATCCTTTAATGGAACAGATGAGCATGATAAATCCTGCGATCCCTGCGATATAACCGAGCTGATAAATACCTACCCATGCGGCTACGCCGATCACGACTCCGATCACAGCTCCCACGATTCCTGTAATCCAGTTTACTTTCATTTTTCTTATCCTCCTCGTATTTTCGTATTTTATTTATTTTTTGATCAACAGGGATTTACCTGTCATTTCCTCCGGCTGGGTAAGTCCCATCATCTCGATCAGAGTTGGTGCAATATCGGCAAGGCATCCGCCCTCTCTCAGCGTGTACCCCTCCTCATAGTTTACAAGGATAAACGGTACCGGGTTGATCGTATGCGCTGTAAACGGAGCTTTTGTCTCGTAGTCAATCAACTGCTCTGCATTTCCATGATCGGCACAGATAAACATCTGCCCATCCTCTTCCTTGATCGCTGTAACTACTTTGCCGACGCATTCATCGACTGCCTCGATCGCTTGGATCGCGGCCGCTTCCACTCCGGTATGCCCGACCATATCCGGATTTGCAAAGTTTACAATGATCACATCGTATTTATCCGAATGGATCGCCTCCACAAGTCCTTCACAAACTTTATAGGCGCTCATCTCTGGCTGCAAGTCATACGTTGCCACCTTCGGGGAATTTACAAGAAGCCGTTCTTCTCCTTCATTCGGTTCCTCGACGCCGCCATTAAAGAAAAAGGTGACATGCGCATATTTTTCAGTCTCTGCGGTACGAAGCTGTTTTAACCCGTTCTTCGCAAGGAACTCACCAAATGTATTATTGATCTCTACTTTATGGAATGCCACGAGCTTATTCGGGATTGTCACATCATACTCGGTAAATGCCACGAATGTCAATGGGAAAAATCCCTTTGCCCGTTCAAATCCTTCAAATTTATCATCACAGAATGCCCTCGTGATCTCTCTGGCACGGTCAGGCCTGAAATTGTAAAAGATCACGGAATCATTTTCTTTTACCGTCGCCACCGGCTTCCCATCCTTTACGATCACCGTAGGCAGGACGAACTCATCGGTCGCATCCTTGTCATACGACTGCTGAACCGCACAGACTCCGCACTCTGCGGTCTCTCCCTGTCCCAGAACAAGAGCATCATATGCTTTCTGGACACGATCCCAGCGGTTATCACGATCCATCACATAATAACGTCCCATCACGGTAGCTACCTGTCCGACCCCGATCTCCTCCATCTTGTCCATCGCTTCTTTCACAAAATCTTTTCCGGATGCCGGCGGTGTATCACGCCCATCAAGAAAAGCATGCAGATAGACATTTTCAATTCCATTGCGCTTTGCAAGCTCTAACAACGCGTACATATGCGTATTGTGGCTGTGGACGCCGCCATCTGACAAAAGCCCGAACAGATGCAGGTCTGACTGATTTTTCTTACAGTTTTCAATCGCCTTTAAAAATGCTTCATTCTCAAAGAACACACCGTCCTCAATCTCTTTCGTGATCCTTGTAAGTTCCTGATAAACAATGCGGCCGGCCCCCATATTCAAATGTCCAACCTCTGAGTTTCCCATCTGTCCCTCCGGAAGCCCGACAGCCATTCCGCTGGCGTTTCCTTTTACAAACGGACACTCTGCCATCAGCTTGTCCATCACAGGCGTTTTTGCCTGCGCCACTGCATTCCCCTCTGTATTTTCATTGAGTCCGTATCCATCTAAGATCATCAGTACGGTAGGTTTTTTACTCATTTTATATGTCTCCTTTTCATTATGTTCTAAAAACAGCGGCTGCAAAAATCCTTTGCACCGTATATCATCCAACACCAAGGCTTCCTAATTCAAGATACCTCTGATAAGCACCATATGTCATCGTAACAGCACTGTCTCCTGTCCCAACAACTACCATGCTGTTATTCATCTCTTCCTCCGTCGCCGCCACGGCATTTAACCCGGCAGGAAGCCCGTTTCCGCTTGAAGAGGCTGTCCCTTGGCTCTTCGTCACATCACCGCTCAGTTTATTTGGCGTTACCGTAAGTGTTTTCTCTGGCACACTCACGCCCTTTTCCAGATAAGAGGCAATCTTTTTTACATAATTTTGCGTCTCTTTAAAAGGAGGAACTCCTCCGTATTGTTTTACCCTGCCGCTCCCCGCATTATAAGCGGCGGCTGCCAGTGTCGTATCTCCATCAAATTTTTCCAAATGCGCCGCCAGAAGTTTCGCCGCTCCCATAATATTCTGCTCGGCGTCAAACACATCACTGATTCCAAGTTCCTTTGCCTCCTCGGGCATGATCTGCATGATCCCTTTCGCCCCTGCCGATGACACGCAGTTCGGGTTAAAATCCGATTCCGCCTTTGCCACAGCTACGAGAAAATCATAAGAAACGCCATATTTTTCAGAAGCCCTCCGGAAAATATCATCGAGCGTCGTTGCAAGGGAGCCATTCGCATTTACCGTCCCGGTCGTTCCGTTTGTCGCAGCGACGTTCCCTGCGGTCTGGCTTCCCGTCGAAACTGCTCCGGCAGAAGAAGTCTCCTCTGCTGTATTTGCTTTGGCTGTTTTGGAAATCTGTTTCTCTTCGTATTTTAAAACATCAGAAAATGGCGTGATCGAGGTTTTTCCCGTCGCCGCCTTTTGGGGCGTCATTTCTGACTGCTGATATGCCGATATACCATTTACTGTGAGAGCCACGTCTCCACCTCCTGAAACCTGTGTTTGTCTGTCTTGCAGACGATAACAAAATAATTATACAGGAAAACTTTTATTTTTGCAACTGGTTCTTCGCAAAGCGCCGCAGCAAAATAACCAGTCCCGGAACCGATGCGACGATCATAAACAGGGAAAATAATCCGGCTGCGATCTGCGGCATGTTCTCCTGCAGCGCGGGCATCGCATAATTAAGCAGATTAAACAAAAAATGAAATAAATAGCATCCGAGAAGCGAATTTGTTTTCTCATAAAACCACGCAAGCAAGATTCCCAGAAGTCCGGCATATACTCCCTGAACAAGATTTCCGTGGTAAATCCCAAATGCCGCACCGGAGATCAGCGCCGCCGCCCAAAAACAAAACCCTTTCCGAAGCGTCCGAAACAGCATTGCCCGGAAGACAAGCTCTTCCGCAAGCGGCGCCCACACAGCTACGATCAGTACTGTCGCCCAAGCCGGAAGCACATTGATATCGGATACCTCCATCAATTTTTCGTAGTTCGCATAAACGTCCGGAAATATTTTCGCAAAAATCTGTAAAACGATCGCACAGGCGTACTGGGAACAAAGTGCTGTCCCCGCCATGATCCCGACTGTTTCCGGCGAAAGGAGCTTCCGGTAATCAACCGGCGACCGGTCTCTGCGCATGCGGATAAAATAATACCAGAGTCCTACCCCGGCTATGATCACAAGATTGACCAACGTGACCAGTATAAGCTGATACGCATAATCCTCCGTAAATTTTTCAAGCACATAATCTGTAATTTCCATCTGTCCGGTAAATTTCATAATGTTCATCTGAACCAACAGCTCAATGCTTACTATAAGATTGACCGCAAACGGTATCGCAGCATATAGCAGCCCAAAACCGATCGATTTTAGCTTTTTCATCCATTTTCCCGTCCGCACGTTCCCATGCGCCTTTCTCGTTTCTGCGGCGGCATCCCCGCATTCGCTTCGTTGTTTCTATTATAACATCACCCGCCATATTTACAAGATTGATTTTTCCCTTGAAAATTTTCGCCATTTCGTATATCCTATTGTGTGGAGTACAAAAAGATATTCATAAAAAACAATAGGAGGATTTTTGAAAATGAGAAAAAAAGCTTTGTTAATTGCGATATGCGCCGTGTTTGTACTGACGACCGGATGTTCTTCTTCGTCAAATCAGTTGTCAGATACATTATCACCCTCGACAGAATCAACACCAGCCAGTACGGAGGAGGCTGCCCCGACTGACACACCAGTTCCAGAACCAGAAGTGCTTTCACTTGGTAAAAAGGCTTCCCTCGGAGACTGGGACATCAAAGTAAAAAAAGCTTCGATCAAAAAGACGATCAAAAATGGAAGTTATCGGTATTTTAAACCAAGCGATGGAAACTCGTTCCTGCTCGTTTCCCTGTCAGTCAAAAACAACGGGAAAACGGATCAGGACTTTATGCCCCGCTTTGCCCAAAGAGGCAAGGACGTCATCGCCACATTATATTACCAGAATGAATATGAGTATTCCGCTACGCAGTTAATGGGCTATGACAAAGACGTAACAACAAAAGGCATAAAGCCGCTTAACACCAAAAACGGAGTTATTGCATTTGAAATTCCAAAAAAGACCATCAAGTCCACAAAGGAGCTGACACTTTCATTCAGTATCGGCGACGAGAGCATTACCTATTCTCTTAAGTAAAATTTTATGCGGCGATAAAAGGTTGCGTTTTTCGGCACGGTGGCACCATCGTGCCGCGAAGACGGTATGCAGAAATGGAGGAAATCTGACATGAAACTATGGGGAGGACGTTTTACAAAAGAGACAAACCAGTTGGTGCATAATTTTAATGCATCCATTTCATATGACCAGAAATTTTACAAACAGGATATTCTTGGCAGCATTGCCCATGTGACCATGTTAGAAAAGCAGGGCATTCTGACCACGGATGAAAAGACAGCGATCATCGACGGATTAAAAGGGATTCTCGAAGATCTCGAGAGCGGTGCGCTTGAAATCGGCACAGAACACGAAGACATACACAGCTTTGTCGAAGCAAACCTCATTGACCGGATCGGCGAACCCGGAAAGAAACTTCACACCGGACGCAGCCGGAATGATCAGGTTGCTCTTGACATGAAGCTTTATACAAGGGATGAAATCGCGGAACTGAACGACCTTTTGAAAGAACTCCTTGTGACGATCCACAATATCATGAAAGAAAATGTCTCAACCTATATGCCGGGATTTACCCATCTGCAAAAAGCCCAGCCGGTCACGGTCGCACACCATTTTGGGGCGTATTTTGAGATGTTCCGCCGAGACCGCAGCAGGCTCCGTGACATCTACGACCGGATGAACTACTGTCCGCTCGGCGCCGGCGCTCTTGCCGGAACCACATATCCATTAGACCGGGAACTCACTGCGTCGATCCTGAATTTTGACGGGCCGACACTAAACAGCATGGACTCGGTTTCCGACCGGGATTACCTGATTGAACTCCTCAGCGCACTTTCTACGATCATGATGCATCTGAGCCGCTTTTGTGAAGAAATCATCGTGTGGAACTCAAATGAGTATCAGTTCGTGGATCTTGACGATTCGTATTCAACCGGCAGCAGCATCATGCCACAGAAAAAGAACCCGGATATCGCGGAACTTGTACGCGGAAAAACCGGGCGCGTCTATGGCGCACTGATCTCCCTTCTCACAACGATGAAGGGCATTCCCCTCGCTTATAATAAAGATATGCAGGAGGATAAAGAGCTTACCTTTGATGCCATTGATACCGTAAAGGGATGTATTTCCCTCTTTAATGGCATGATCTCCACGATGAAGTTTAACAAAACACAGATGGAGGCCAGTGCAAAAAATGGATTCACCAACGCTACGGACGCCGCCGACTATCTTGTCAACCACGGCGTGGCTTTCCGCGACGCACATGGTATCATCGGCCAGCTTGTCCTCACATGCATTGAAAAAAATATTTCACTGGACGAACTCCCATTAGAAGAATACAAAAAAATCTGTCCAGTATTTGAAAATGATATCTATGACGCCATCTCAATGACTACATGTGTAGAAAAGAGAAACACCATCGGCGCCCCCGGCTCACAGGCGATGGCGCAGGTGATTGCGATCAATGAGCGGTATTTGATGGAGTAGAAGAACGATTCCCACACATGGGCGCTTGCGCTCGGTAAGAACGTAGCGGCAAGGGCATGGAACAATGCAAAATGCACTGCCCCACGCCTCTTGCCGACGTCCTTACAACCCATGTGTGGGAATCGTTCTTCTTACAGTTGTTGCCTCCCCTACAAAAACGAATCCAGCTCCACTCTCTCAAACACCTCAAGCTCCCCGCCGCGCGTGGCATTATAGATCGTAACGCCGCGCTTGATCGCATGCTCCTTTAAAAGTGTGTACGCATTCAGCGAACCGTCAAGGAAATATTTCTCATAATCATTTCCGTCAATTCCAAGCCGCCTCATCCGGTCTAGGATCTTCTTCGCATCGCGCTGCTTTAACTTGTCATCCGTATACCCCTGCATGAAGTGGGTATTCCCTGAAAAAGTGGACGTACAGTCACATCCGATCAGATAAATCTCTGAAAATCCCATGTACACTGCCATCTCGATCATAAGGGACATGACCGTGGAACCGGACGGAATATAGTAGGCAAGCGGCGAGCGTTTTACCTTATACTGTTTTTTGGCGATATTATAAAGAATCACCGGCTTTCTCGGCTTATTTCGGAAAATATTGTATGTGGTAATATTTGTAAAAAGCGGAATGTCTTTGATCGCCTGATTGATCTCCTCGCTCTGGAACTTCGCACAGAGCCGGTCGATCAGGAAATAATAATCCGGCCGCCAGTCCGTCTCGTGAAATGCCTTTGTGATCAGATTACAGCCAAACGTGATCTCGCCTTTTTTCTGCAGTGCCTCCAAATCCGATATTCTGAGGCTCGGGCCATTTCCCACAAGGAAACACCTCTGCCCTTTATGTTTATTCTTATAGGAACGCAGCAGCCTGCTGTTCTCAGTCAAACATAAGCCCATACAGCGAAAGAACCCGGAAACAGCGATATATCCGTCACGGAACGATTTGCGTATGACGTTTTTCGTGTGGATGATCCACTTATAAAACCGGAAAGCCGGGCCAAGTTCCGTCCGCACCGTCGCCTCGATAACACGTCTGGCGGCATGGGCATCATCCAGATAATTAAATTTCTCCGTAAATGCCTTATATTTCTCATCGTATTTGAAATCCGCAAACTGCTCCCTGATCGCACGGACAAGTTCCTCCTGCGTCTTTACGATCGGCCCCGGAAGCTCATTGATATCAAAATAAAAATCCCGGATCTCTCCCTGATACTCGTCCAGATCATACATATAAAAGACCATCGGACGTTTCAGGTCTCCATAATCAAACATTGTAGACGAATAGTCCGTGATCATCAGATCGCTGATGATATAAAGGTCGTTCACATCATCTACCTCTGTCACATCGATAACGCCCGGCACGTCATGGGCAACATCCTTAAATCCAATCTGATGGTGGGCGCGGAATAAAAGAACATACTCCTCCCCAAGTTCTGCCATAAGAGAAGAAAAATCAAGCTCGGTATTGTACTGGAAGCCCTCGCCCTTTTTGAACTGGTTATCCCGCCATGTCGGCGTATAGAGGATGACCTTTTTATCCTCCGGCACGCCGAGTTCTTGTTTAATGCGCTCTACGTCCTCTTCGGTAAATTTAAAGAGGGCATCGTTTCTCGGATATCCGGTCTCCAATATGATATCTTTCCGGTGGCTCTTATCCAGACGGAACGAGGAGATCATTTTCTCCGAAAAGAATTTGGACGGAGAGATCAGATAATCCATCTTTCTCCCCTTGATGTAATATTTTTTATGCATTTCTGCAAGCGACTGCCTCGGATCGACCTCGTACTCGATATCATTTCCAAGTTTTTTTAGCGGCGTCCCATGCCACGTCTCCACATATACCTGATGAGGCCGCGGAATGAGATAGTTCGGCAGTGCCACGTTATTAAACCAGTATTTTGCCTTTGCATAGAGAATAAATGCCGAACGGGAATCTTTTTTTACGACCCTCGTATGCCGCCTCACTTTCAGGTCGGCATGGGCTTCTACATCGTTGACGATCCACACAAAACGAAAATCAAGATACCGCTCGTCCTCCATAAGTTCCTCGTAGATCGCCCGAAGGTTTCCGCCGCACCGCTTCCCACTGAATGCCTCAAATACAATAAGATGCTCATTCAGGAACGGATGGGTCAGACAGCAGAACCAGAATTTCAGCCTTTTCTTTATAAACCGTTTGTTTTTATTTGAAAGTAGTCCACTCATAGTTTCCTCCATCTGCGCACATTTTCTGCGCATTCCGTTTCTATCATTTCCAGATCAGGATGGTTTTCCCAAATTCCTTATGGATATCCGTCTCAAATGCCTTTTTCATATCACCGATCGACTTGATCTCAAATCTGGCTCCGATGATGTTCCGCAGATACTCCGGAATCTCCGGATTTGACCGGTAAAGTTCGATCGTCCGGATAAAATCTGCACGCCCGCTCCGGCTGCTGCCAAACATCCGCAGGCCCTTTTCCAACATCATCCGCGTATTGACCGCCACCGGATTTTCCGACACGCCAAGGATCGCAATCGTCCCCTCCGGGCTGATATAGTCGATAATCTGATTGATCGCCCGGGGCGAACCCTCGCCGCCGACACATTCAATCGCATGGTCAAAATGAATGTCCTCCGGGATATCCGTCACAAGAAACGTATCATCGGCAAACGTAAAATCCGACAGCTTGTCCCGGTTTAACCCAAAAATGTAAAGTGCGGTATCTGGAAACATCGCCTTAAAAAATACAGCTGTGATATAGCCGAGATTCCCGTCGCCCCAAAGCCCGACCGCCTCTCTTTTTGAATGGGCGATGCGGTCAAAACGCGTCAGGGCATGGACGCTCACCGACACGATTTCGGTAAATGCCGCCACACACGGATCGATCCCCTCCGGCATCCTCACAAGACGGTCTCTTCGCATCTCGACCACATCCTGCATAAACCCATCAAACCCGCTGGCCCGAAACTTTGAATCCGTCCGGTAATTTTCTGCGATCACGTCATCTACCCCCGGCTCTTCTATGATCTCAGCCGGCGTATTCGGTATCATGACGACCTTTTCCCCAGAAGCAAAAACCCCCTCCGGATCATATACCACCTGCCCGATCCCCTCATGGATGAGTGCCATCGGCAGTTTCTTTTTTAGTATTTCATGGGCGCGTTTGCCCTGATAATATCTCTGGTCAGCGTTACAGATCGACAAGTGGGTGGGCCGCACGATCACGTTCCCGCTTCCCAGATCGATATCTGTAAACTCTACCTCAAACCGTCTCGGCGCTACGAGACGGTAAACTGCATTCAGCATATCCGCTCTTCACCTTTCCATCCAAAATGATCCATTTACAAACAATCAGTTTTCACCATATATCAATGCTTCCGCCACACGCAGATCATACGGATAAGTGATTTTTATATTGAACACCTCTCCGTCCACGATGTGAACCTTTTCCCCCTTCATGACAAAAATCTTTGCCGCATCGGTAAGCAACTCTTTTTCCTCCGGACTGAGCGCATGGTACAGATTCTTTAATTTCAGCGCTTTAAATGTCTGCGGCGTCTGGCCCTGATACATTTTACGCCGCTCCGGAATCTCACTGATGATCTTATTATCCTCACTGCACACGATCGTATCCGTAGCCGCCACCGCGGTATCGCAGGCGCCATACTCCTTCGCATAGCGGATATTTTCCTCAAGGATCCGCTGCGTCACAAACGGGCGCACCGAATCGTGGGTCACGATGATCGTCTCCTCATCGAGATTTCCCTGCTCTTCAATATAATCAATCGCGTTCATGATCGTCTCATTCCGGGTGTCCCCTCCTGTGAGAACGACGATCCGCCCCGCTGGGTCTGCAATATATTTTTTTATGAGGTTCTTCGTGTGCGTCAGCCACTCCTGCGGACACAGCACAAGCACCTTCTCAAACTCACTCTGCATATAAAACTTTTCCAGTGTATGGATCAGGATCGGCTTATCCCCGATCAAAAGATACTGTTTGGGCTTTCCAACATCTCCCATACGACTGCCCACACCACCTGCGAGTACAACTCCGTAGATCATAACTACCTCATTTCCGCATACCATTGACTATGCTCATGCCTCTGGCCATGCTTTATTTTTTGCATAAGTACATTTTAATGCTTTTCCGTGGAAATGTAAAGAACAGCTTTACTCTTCTATGCCGATGCCCTCACCTGTGAAGCGCACGGATCTCCTCATACACGCGCCGGCAGTTTTGATCATCAAACCACTGGTAAAACCGGTCGCCCCTCTCATTATAAAGAGGTTCGAGCTGACAGTCCCCTCTCACAGCATCAATGATCGCCTGCAGCGTCGTCTCATAATCATAACACACCTTGCCAAGCCCATCTCTCTCATATTCAAAGTACCCTTCCGAATAAATCTGCCCCTGAAAGAAGGTATCCCGATCAAAATGCGTATAGATGACCGGCTTTTTCAGGTAGGCAAAATCAAATGCCACACTGGAAAAATCCGTGATCAAAAGGGCATTCTTCTGAAACTCCTCCTGATAATCAATGTCCCCCCGCACAAGCTTTATCGTGTCATTATCCGTAAAATCCCCGGTCTGCACCTTATGTTGGGGGTGCAGGAAAAATCTTCCTGTGTACCCATATTCTTTCATCACTTTAAGCAGCCTCTTATCATGGATCAGCGACTGGTAAAACCGATAAAATTCTGACTGTTTAAACTGCGGATTGTACTCGCGTTCTCCTGTATCGTTGTTCATTCTGCCAGCCAGCGAAAAACGCCATGTCGGCATAAAAACAATCGATTTTTCCGGCGTTATATCCTGTTTTAAATTGTCATATCTTGGCAGGCCGGTCAGCTTTACGACGCTCTCGTCATAAAAATAGTCGCCCTCCAGAATGGAGCGGTACTCCGGTTTTGCCGAAGTGACAAACATCTGCAGATTCTTATTAAACTTATTCAGCCATCCCGACAGATCATCCTTGATGATCCCATGCTGCAAAAAGATATAATTGTACTTGTACAGATCACAGATATAGCTACTGTCATTGTCCCACGGATTATAAATATTATCCTCGCCCTGAGAAGAAATGATGTTTTTCGCTAAAAGAACATTTAATTTATGCCTGAATTTGCGAAAAGGCAGAACCGTTCCAATCTGCTTCATCCTCTCATAATCCGCACAATCCTCGGAAATTACAAAAAATGAGCGGATATCCTTTTCCTCATTCTCCTTTAAAAATTTATAAAAATGCTCGGCGTTGTCGCCTGCCACATTGATCCTCTCCATGACAAGCCACCTCTCCTTTTTCAAAAAAGGCCTTATCATATGGGACAAAAGCCGGTATCCCGCGATCGCCGCCTTGCGGTCACGGATGCAGCGGAACAAAAGACGGAGTTCTTTTGCGGCATGTGCGAAAAAACGCTTCTTCTGAACGATAAAGCATTTCTTTTCCCCATCATATCCGACCATATAACCGCCATCGTGATAATAAAGCTCCTCCACCTTATGGCTCAGGTGCGAAAATTTCCCAAACTTCACATACAGCTTCCGCGGGGGCTTATCCTGATAACTCCCATACACCGTATACCTGCCCGCACCCTCTAACGGAAGAACCACCTCATATGCCCGGAGCCGCATGATTTCTTTTCCCATTACGACCGCTTTGCGAAACCCGACTGGAGAAGACACGATATCAAAGATTTTCCCATCCTCCCTCTCGATCCAGATGCGAAGCTCCTCTGCAAACGGACACCAGAGCCGTCCGGAAAGATGAAGCATCCCTTCCTTGATCTCCAACACATCAAGAGAAAAAAGCGACTTTGCCTGCATACTGTAGAGCCGCACATCATTAAAATAGAATACCTCTTTGCGGTATTTGAGTTTTGTCCTGATATCATACCCATACTTGAGCGACAGGGCATAAATCTTATGTTCCAAATGCATCGAAGCCGGCTGACAGATCAGATCGTCATCCAGACAAGAAAGAATTTCCTTGAGGTTATTTTCATATGCCTCCTGCTCTGCTTTGGAAAGAATATTTGTTAAATCTTCCCTTAACATACGACAAACCTCATCGAGAACCACATGTTGATCATGAGGCAACACATCGATGATCTCCTTTTTTTTCCGCCCGCTCTTTCGCAGCCATCCTCTCCGGTTTCTGATGACATACAGCACAAAGACAACAAATCCAAAAGCAGTAAGGAGCGCACCGGTTCCCACATAAGGCGTCCGGTAGAAAAGCCGGACGCTGTGGCTGCCCTCCTCAATCTCGAGCGCCATATAAGCAGTATCTGCCTGCAAAATCTCTGTCTCGTTCCCATCCACCTCGGCATGCCATCCTGTGCTGTATGGAATCGATAAAAACAAAAGCTTCTTTTTCTCCAGCGAAATGTCCCCGCTCACACTGTTTTTCCCGATCAAAAGATTTTGAAGTGTTTCTTTTGTCCGCTCACGGACAGCCTCCTCATAACGATCCATTTTCTGCGTATATAGCTTTAGCTCTGAAAGGTCAAACTCACCCTGACACTCAAATTTTATAGCACATTCCGTCCGTTTTTCATCACTTAAACCAAGATTAAACAAATACTCGTCCCTGCCAAAATACCAGTTCCACTCATTTGTCAGCGCCCGCATCGTCTTCTTCGTCCTGCTATCACTTACTGTAATGTCGCAATACGTCCGCTTCTTACGGGTGATCCGGAAGCCATTCAGACTCACATACAATTCCCCTGCTTCATCCTCGTCAAAGGCAAGTTTAAGCACCGCATTTTTCTTTTTGATGCGCACCTTTCCATCCTCACGGACTTCAAGTCCCTTTGATTCCACGATCTGATAGGGAATCTCTGTCAGCCCCTGAGATGCTTCCTCTCCCGGCATCCCGGAATATTCCGAATATTCTGAATATTCTTTTATGCCTTCGATTTCTTTCTCCAAAAAAACCGTCCGAAGCATCATCTCCTGCTTTTGTAGTCCCGCCGGCACCGTTTCCTCCGCCATCGTTTCATCCTCTGGCATTGTGTCCACCTGTCCCTCTTGGGAAGCATCCTCTGTCCTCATATAGCTGTCAAATGTGATGCCAAGCGGTAAAAACAAATCATTCTCATACAGTTTGTAAGACTTCCCGCCCCTGCTAAACTCCTTTACAAAACGATACCCATAGGGAACGCAGTCCTCCCTATCTGCCTCTGTCGCATAATAGCGCACCGAGGCAAGCGCTCCTAAAAACGTCCGGTCATCAAAACCATTAGTCTTAAACATACTGTCTGACACCCCGCCATCCTCTACTTCAAGCAGATAGCGGAGCCGGTTTGGATTCGATATACTGAAATAACCCGACACTCCATAATTTCCATTTACCACAGCGGCATTTTCCGTCGCTTTTACTGACGCATCCGTCCGGTAAAATTCCCCCTCCCCGCAGACCGTCACCTCTGCCTCCGGCGTAGAAGAAAGGGTCGAATATGTCTTGCCGGAATCGACAAACTCCTCCAGATACCCCTGCCCCTTTCCGCTGAATAAAAACCAACCGTTTCCAATAATATTTAACGCTGTCACCGCCGCCAGAACAGCCAGCGCCAGACTGCTGCTATACCATTGATATTTGGCAGAACTGCGCAGAATTTCATTGGCACAGCACACCAGAAGGGTAATAACAAGAAAAATAAATCCAACCCATCCATACAGTTTATCCACATCCGAAGAAAACAGCACTGCCGCCAGATATAAAAGCGACGCCCCTGCACATACAAATAATTTCTTCCGCCCCGGGCGCAACAGCTCCGGAAGCGCATAGACCGTGCCTGCCGCATATACGAATGTAAGCAGATATAAAAACCGCCCGGATACATACGAAAAACCATTCAGCGCATATCCGCCAAACGGAATGAGCATGAGTACTGTCCAGATAATTATATTTACTTTTAATATTTTATCCATTTTGCGGCCACACAGGAAAAAGACCACAAGTGCCGGAAACACAAGCGATACCATTCCCAGATAATCCCATGTGATCCTCGGCGGCCCGATCAGTCTTGTAAAAATCGCCTGATACCGGTTCGCACTGAAAAAAAGCAGATTTCCCGGAGAAAATGCGCTCTCACTCCGGTTTCCCGAGACAAAGGCGGCAATCGCAGGGACGAAAAGCACCGCTGCCATCAAAACTCCGGTGACGTATGAAAACACACATCTTCCCACTGCCAAAAGAGTCCTCCTCCAGATGCGCCATCCCCTTTTGGCAAGCACCCACACAAGCGCGTAGACCACAAGAAAGACCGTATTCATATAAAAGAAATAAAATCCGTTCAGCGCTGTAAAAAACACCATAACGATCAGAAGGGTAAGCCTTTTCCCCGCCAATGCCCTCTCCAGACCGATGACAGAAAGCGGCAGAAGGATCATCGGAATCACAAAAAACGGATGCTTTACCGCCACATGGAGGACATACCCGGAAAATGCATAGATGAGCGCCCCGATCAACGTGCATCCATAGCTTCTTCCCTTCTTCCGGCAAAAATAAGAAAAGGCAAGTCCCGCCAGATAAATGCGGAAGATCACAAGAAAATCATACAAATACTCCATCCCGGCATCTGGCACAAAAACCGCAAGCAGCGTAAGCGGGTCGCCCAACCCATAAAAATTCAGGGTCGTAATGATATCCTCACCCATCCCGAGCGAGAAATCAAACATCGGCACCGCAAAATCCCCATGCAAAAAGCCAGAAAAGACTTCCCGGTAATACCGGCCCAAATAAACGAGCGCCGCATAATGCTGTTTGATCCCATCATAATCCCAGATCAGGGATTTTCCATTTTTTAGGAATAAAAAATAAGTACACAAGGTGATCCCTGCAAATGCAAGGGAAAAGAAAAGCAAAAAGCAGAGCGCCTTTTGCTTTTTCAATTTCTGCATCACTTACAAACCTCCGTAAAATATGCTTCCAGTGAGGACACGATCTTTGCACCCTCCGCCTCATTTTCCCCTTTCACAAGATAGTACATCTTGATCTTTGGCTCCGTCCCCGACGGTCTGACAAGCACATTAATATCGTTTTCCATATTAAATTCCAACACGTTAGACTTTGGAAGCTCGCCAACTCCCGCTGCATAGTCCTTTACGCCGATAAGCTTATATCCGGCGATCTCTGACGGTGGATTTTTCCGGAGTGTCTCCATAAGTCCGGACATTTTCTCTGCCCCGCTGGCTCCCTCAAACGTGATCGACTGCAGAGCCTCCTGAAAACAGCC
Organism: Roseburia sp.; assembly: GCA_023664685.1. Classification (GTDB taxonomy): domain Bacteria; phylum Bacillota; class Clostridia; order Lachnospirales; family Lachnospiraceae; genus Eubacterium_F. Next base: position 21,400 of record JAMPFC010000013.1, read on the forward strand.
ATACGTCTCGTACAGGGAATCAAGCGCCTGAATCAGAGAAATTCCCTTCGCTTTATAGTGGGCAAACATCTCACAGATCAAAAGAGAAGCATTGACACCGTCCTTATCCCTGACATGGCTGCCGCTCAAATAACCATAACTCTCCTCAAATCCAAAGATATAACGGTCTGCTTCACCGTCCGCCTCCAAAAAACCGATCTGCTCGCCGATAAACTTAAATCCGGTCAAAACCCGTCTCACCTCGACGCCATACTCCGCCGCGATCTTATCAATCATCTTTGTTGATACGATTGTCGTTACAACAACCGGATTTTTTGGCATCGTGCCATTTTCTTTATATGTTTTGCAAATATAATCAAACAAAAGGATTCCCATTTGGTTTCCGGAGATCAGACGGTAATCACTGCCATCCTTTACTGCCACACCCACGCGGTCACAGTCCGGATCGGTCGCTAAGAGAAGATCACTTCCAACCTCTTTTGCCTTTTTCAGTCCCACTTCCAACGCCTCACGGATCTCCGGATTCGGGTACGGACAAGTCGTAAAGTTCCCATCCGGCATCTCCTGCTCCGCCGGTATCGTAATCTTCGTATATCCATTTTCTTTCAGACATCTTGTCACTGGCATGCGTCCAGTACCATTGAGCGGTGTGTACACGATCGACACATCCTTGTCGATCTCTTTCGGGTTCAGCGCCCGTTCGGATACCGCATCGATAAACCCGGTAATGACATCCTCTCCGATCAGCTTAATCTTCCCCTGTGTACATCCCTCATCAAAATCAAGCTTTTTCACATCATCAAATACATCCACCTGATCGATCTCTTTCAAGATCGCCTCTGCCGCCTCAAGTGTGATCTGGCATCCATCCGAGCCATATACTTTATATCCATTATATTTTGCCGGATTATGGCTCGCTGTCACAACAATACCTCCATCGCAGCCAAGCGCCCGAACCGCATAAGAAAGCGCCGGTGTCGGCATCAGTTCTTTATAGATATGCACTTGGATGCCATTTGCCGCAAATACACTCGCCGCTGTCTTTGCAAATACATCGGATTTGATCCGGCTGTCATAGGCGATCGCCACCGATGGGGTCTCCCTAGCTCCCTTTACCTGACTAAGATAATTACTATATCCCTGCGTCGCCTTCGCCACCGTATATACATTCATCCGGTATGTCCCGGCACCGATCACGCCGCGCAGTCCTCCGGTTCCAAATTCAAGTTCACGGTAAAACCGGTCGTAAACTGCCTCGCTGTCCTCCCGGATACTCTCTAACTCCTCAAGCAGATCGGTTTCCTTTACCTCTTCCATCCATCTCTTATAAATCGCTGTTGTCTCCATCTCTGACACCCTTCCTTTCTCTCGTTCTTACATTTTCTCTATCATCCTGCGGATTCCCTCATCAAAGGAAATTTTCGGAACCCAGCCGGTATCTGTGCGTATCCTTGTTGTATCTGGAATCAAATTTACCAATCCTTCCGCATTGGGCGGACGTTTTCCATACTCATAGCTTCCCTTTTCCCCGCAAAGCCGATACATCTCTTCCACATAACCACGAAGGGGGATTGTCTGGCTCTCTGTCCCCGCCACATTATAAATTCCATCCTCTCTCAATAAACCAGAGCAAAACATAAGCGCCATCAATCCCTCTGCCAAATCGTCAATATACAAAAAATTCCACTTCTGTGTACATGCTCCTAAGTCTATATGCCCCCCCTCAAGAAATGTCTTCAGACAAGTCTGCACCAATGACCACGGGTGGTCTCCAAAACCATATACACTAAATATTCTCGTATGAATATACTTTATATCCGCTATTCCCCTCTCTCTCCATTCTTTGCACATACGACTTGCACAAAAATAAAACTCTCTTTTTGCTTTTCCATACTCTGAAACCGGTTCACAGATATCCTCCTCTGCTTTTAAACGGTTGTACTGTCCATATTCAGCCTGAGAACCACTAAATAAAAATCTCCTGCACCCAAGTTTCATTGCTCCAGTCAGCGCCTTGACAGAATTGTCCACATTCTGCTTCTGAAGATTTATTTCTTTCCGGTTGGCACTGCCGCTTCCTCCCCATCCCAAATGGAAAAAATAATCACATCTTTCCGGAATTTTTTCGTCAATCTGATCCATATTTTTTAAATCGCACTCAATTATGACAAGATTCTTCATCTTTTCTGGAAGTTCTTTTCTATTTTTTGAATCCGGACGAATAACTGCGTATACAAACTGCCCACCCATCAATAATTTTTTTACCAGAGTCGAACCGAGAAAACTAGTAGCGCCTGTTACTACAACTTTCATTCCGCCTCTCCTCTCCAATAATCCAATGTATCCCGCAACGTCTGCTCCAAGCTGATCGCCGGTCTCCAGTCGGTGTGTTCTGTGATCTTTGTAATATCTGCTGCAATGATCGGCACGTCGATCGGGCGCAAACGCTCTTTCTCTACCTGAACTTCGATCTTCTGCCCGGAAAGTTCGATGATCTTCTCTAAAATCTCCTCGATCCGGTACGCAGTTCCCGAACCCACATTGTAAGTCTCTCCGCTCTCTCCCTGCCTTACCAGACACTCATAGGCAGCCACTACATCCCTCACATCTGTAAAATCTCTCTCTGCTTTGAGGTTTCCCACATGGATCACCGGCTTCCGTAAGCCTTTTTCTGCCTCCACGACCTGTTTGCAAAAATCCGACACGACAAACTGCGGGGACTGTCTCGGGCCAACATGGTTAAACGCACGCACCATGATAAGCTTTAGGTCATATGCCTTTGCATAAATGCCGGCGAGCATATTCTGACAGCTCTTTGTCGCCGCATAAATATTGCCCGGACGCAGCACCGTATCCTCCACGATCGGAACCTCATCGGGACGGATCCGCCCATACTCCTCGCCGGAGCCGATCAAAAGTACTCTTCCTTTATATTCCATTTCCTTTAGTACATCTAAAAGAACCAGCGTCCCTTTTATATTGACATCCACGGTAAGCTGTGGATTCGACCATGATACCGCTACCGAACTCTGTGCCGCCAGATGAAAAATATAATCCGGAGCCTGATCGTTTATCACCTGCTCCACCTCTTCTTTTACAAGAAGGTTCATATCCACGACTTCATACTCTGCTCCCGGTATTTCCTCGTTCTTCATCTTTGTCGAACAGACCTTATATCCACACTGGCCTGTCAGGTATTCTGCCAGATATTTCCCTACAAATCCGGCCCCGCCGATAATCAATGCTTTTTTCATATCCTACCTCATTTCTGCGCATCAGACTCTTCTGAATATCGAAATAGATAAGACGGACAGTGTCCCCGCCGCAGCCGGAACACCATCAGACTTACCTATTTCCGAATTTATCTTAGCCAAGTGGCGCCACCGGACTAATTTATACAGACTGTATTTTGATCTCTTTTTCTACCAGAGCCATATCATTCTTCACCATTCTCTCCACGAGCTGGCTAAACGAAATGTCACGTTTCCATCCAAGCGTCTTTTCTGCCTTCGCTGGGTCTCCCAGAAGTACATCTACCTCTGCCGGACGGAAGAATTTCGGATTTACTTTGACGATCGTCTTGCCGGTCGCCTTGTCGACGCCGATCTCATCAACGCCTTCACCCTTCCACTCGACATCAATTCCCACATGTCCGAATGCAAGCTCTACAAATTCACGGACAGTACGGGTCTCGCCCGTAGCAACTACATAATCATCCGCCTTCTCCTGCTGGAGCATAAGCCACATCGCATGCACATAATCTTTGGAATGACCCCAGTCTCTCTTTGAGTCCATATTTCCAAGTTCCAGATGATCCTGAACACCTAATTTGATCCGTGCCACGGCATCTGTGATCTTACGTGTCACGAACTCCTTACCACGTCTCTCGGATTCATGATTGAACAAGATTCCGGAGCAGGCATACAGGTCATAACTCTCACGGTAGTTCTTTGTGATCCAGTGTCCATAAAGCTTTGCCACTCCGTATGGCGAGCGCGGATAAAATGGCGTCGTCTCCTTCTGCGGCATCTCCTGAACGAGACCAAACATCTCACTGGTGGAAGCCTGATAAAATCTCGCCTCCGGTTTTACCGTGCGGATCGCCTCGAGCATATTCGTAACGCCGATCGCATCAATATCTGCTGTAGCAAGCGGCTGCTCCCAGCTTGTCGCCACAAATGACTGCGCCGCAAGGTTATAAACCTCGTCTGCCTGACTGATGCGCATTGCACGGATCAGAGATACGACGTCGGTCATATCCGCATAAATAAAATTCAGCTTGTCCTTGATATGCTCTACGTTTCCATAGTCCACAACGCTTTTGCGCCGCATAATGCCATATACCTCATATCCCTTCTCCAACAGAAGCTCTGCAAGATAAGAACCATCCTGTCCTGTTATACCTGTAATCAATGCCTTTTTCATGATATCTCCTTTCAAAATCCAATCAATCTCTTTTTGTGTGATCTTATTTTTTATATGATAATCCTAGATGTACTCATTTCTGTTACATATCCTAAGATTTTCAAGTACCTTTTTAATGTCTCCCGCATGCCCTTTGTCACAGATCAAAAGCGCATCCTCCGTATCTACGACGATCATATCTTCCAGACCGACCGTAGCGATCAGCTTGTCCGATCCCTCGATGATCGAATTTTTTGTCTCCACCGTGATGACATTTCCCTGTACCGCATTTCCAAATTCATTCGTCGAACGGATCCGGCCCACCGCAAGCCATGAACCCACGTCATCCCATCCAAACGTACCCGGAAGCACATAAATATTTTCTGCTTTCTCCATGATCCCATAATCAATGGATTCCGAAGCAAATTTGGCAAATTCGTCCTCAAGGACTGCCTCCTGCTCTTCGGTACCGATCGCATCCTTGATCTTTAACAGCCCCTCGTATGTCTCCGGCAGGAATTTTTCGATATCCTTTAATATCGTGGAAACCTTCCACACAAACATACCGCTGTTCCAGAGATAAGACTCATCTGCCAAATACTCTTTGGCAGTCTTTAAATCCGGCTTCTCAACAAAGCACTCGACACCGTATGCTCTCCCCTCGCTCTGGTCAGGATCGAATTTGATATATCCGTACCCGGTCTCCGGATAGTTCGGCGTGATCCCGATCGTCGTCAGGTTATCTCCCTTTTCTGCAACCGCACACGCATCTTTTAACACATCCACAAACATCGAATTATATTTGATCAGGTGATCGGATGGCAATACGATCATCAGGGCGTCGTCATATTTTTTACCGATATGCACCGCCGCCAGCCCAACACAGGGCGCTGTGTTTCTTCCGACCGGCTCACACAATATATTTTCCTCCGGCAGTTCCGGAAGCTGTTCCATCGCAAGTTTTTTGTAATCCCGGTTCGTCACGATATAGATATCTTCCATATCCACAAGAGGACGGATCCTCTTTACGGTGTGCTGGATCATCGTCACCCTGTCATCCGTAAGGCTTAAAAACTGTTTTGGCAGATTCTTGCGGCTCTTTGGCCAAAATCTCTCTCCTCTGCCGCCTGCCATGATCATCGCTGTTATTTTCATAATATGATTATTCCTTTCTGTACTCTATAACTTAGACATTAGTACCTCATTTGTTCCATGTAGATAATATTCTCCAAATCCGGCCGGAATAAACAAACTATCCCCCGCCGAAAAGTCATATCTCTTTCCCTTATGTTCCAGATAACCGTTTCCTCTTGTGACCAGAAGCGAGTGGAACGTACTCCTGTCACACCAGAATTTTATTTTCCCATTGTTTATCCGGATCCTCAGTACGCTAAAATATTGGCACTCAAACAATCTCCGGAGTGTCCCGGCTTTTAAGCATACTTCGTTATTGTCAAACACCTGTGAGGGAACGACAGGCGTCCGGTCGATGACATCGATTGCCCGCTCCACATGAAGCTCCCGGTAATTTCCATCCTTATCCTTTCTGAGATAATCATAGACCCGGAACGTCGTGTTGGAATTTTGCTGGATTTCGGCGATGACCGCTCCTGCTCCGATCGCATGGATTGTACCCGGATGGATAAAAAATACATCCCCCGCATGAATCTCCACTTTATTCAAAACGTCACAGACCGAGCCATCCTTTATCCTCTCTTCCAATTCTTCCTTTGACACCTTTCGATTCAGTCCATAATATAAGAATGCCCGGGGCTTTGCCGAGATCACATACCACATCTCCGCCTTTCCTTCCTCCCCGGCCTCCTTTAACGCCGTATCATCCGAGGGATGTACCTGAATGGACAGATTCTCCCTTGCATCGATAAACTTGATCAGGATCGGAAACTTATCAGCCGGTCGGTACTCTGGTGATACAAACTGTGGATTTTCCACCAGTATGTCCCCAAGACGCTGTCCCTTATATCTTCCATTTTTTATGATATTTTCCCCATCGGGATGGCAGCACAACTCCCAACTCTCCGCAGTACAGGCGCCATCTCCGGCTTTTCCAAACAGGCGCTCGAGTTCATATCCGCCCCAAAGATAGTCCTTATACACAGGCGACAGTTTCATTGGATACATATATATTTACCTTCCTAACGTTTTCCAAACATCCGGACAAATGTAAGCTTACAAAGTGTTTTGATATAACTCATGATAAAGGGAAGCAGACGTCTCTTGGATTCCCCATAGATCCGTTTGTCAAACTCGATCGGAACCTCCCCGATCTTCAGCTTTTTATCGGTTTTATTCAGGCGCAGAAGCAAAAGCACCTCCTGCAATACGTCATAATTGTGACAGGTAAGGGATACCTTTTTTAACTGCGCTGTCTCATACATACGGTAGTCCGTGGAAATATCCTTTGCCTTGATTCCAAGAAACAGACGGAACATCCCATTTAAAATATGCGACATCACGATCGAACTTTTGGCATCGTTTGTCTTTCCGCCCTCCACATAGCGGGAGCCGATGACTACATCACAGTTCTCTTTTACGAATTTTTCGTAAAGATCCGGAATATATTTGGGGTTATGTGACCCGTCACTGTCCAGAATGAGGAATTTATCCATAGACGCATACTTGATCCCAGTCTTAAATGCCCCGGCAAAAGCCGGTTCTTCCTGATTGATATATTTAGCACCGTATTCCTCGCATACACCTTCGGTATTGTCAAGAGGCTCTGCGGTGTCAATCACAAGAATTTCAAATTCTTCTCCTGTCTTTTTTACATTATCGATAATCTGTGGCAATAACACTCTTAAGTTCTCTTCTTCCTTGTATGCCAACAGAACTACGCTGATTCCCATTGTTAACCTCCATTTCACTCCTTCGGAGCCTACATTCCTGCATAAGCATTCACTTGGCTTATGCGTTCATTTTACCACATATTCCCTTATTTGAAAAGAGTTTTCTAGGCTTTCTATTCATCCTTCCCATTATCTGACTTAAATGCCCACAGCTTATTCATAAAGAAATTGATCGGTATCGCAATGACCAGACTGATCAGCGGAGCAACCAGTTCGGAGATTCCACACACCCCAACCCAGACAAATGCCAGCACGTTATTGAGGATGATCCCGGTAAAACCATACGAGAGATAGCTCTTAAACAATGCCTTTCCAAAACTCCTGCTCTGTCCTTCCTCCAATGTAAAAACAAACTTATTGTTGAGCAGGAAAGAGACAAATACACTTATGATAAATGCGATGATATTTGCCACATAAACGGCAACCGGAGTTGATAAAAACTCAAACTGCAAAAGCCCCGCCCCCCGAAAACTCAAAAGGCAGATCAGATTGATCGCATAGGAAAAGACAGTATTCCATACGCCGACAAGCCCAAATTTCACAAACTGCAGCAACGATTCCCACTGCTCTTCACTAAAATCAATTTTACAAACCTCAAAGATCAGTCCAAAAACTGCCCTGACGATCGTTTCAATCATATTCCATAGTTTCGTACTAATTCCATTCATTTCTTTTCATCCTTTTTGTTCTTTGGTTAAGAGTATTTCCAAATTTTTCAAGCACTATTCTTGTTCATCAAAATTGATCCGCTCCTCCTCGACAACAAGCGGGCGCCGGATAATCCTCGAGTTGATACTCATAATATACTCGCCCAACAATCCGATAAAGAATAACTGAATCGAACCAAAAATGAAAATACCTAACAAAATCGGCGTCATACCCGCCACAAACCGATCCCAGAAGACAAGCTTCATCACCAGATACACGAGTGCCACTGCGATGCTGAGACCGGACAGGATGAACCCCATAATAGTTGCGATACGCATTCCTACTTTTGTGTAAGAAGTAAAACTGAGCATCGCCGCATCATACAGGCTGTACCAGTTATTATGGGTCTTCCCTGCGCGTCGTTTTTCCTGCTCATACTCAATGTCCTTGCGCTTAAAACCAAGCTCTGCCACGATCCCCCGCAGAAATGGCATCGGATCATCCAGTTCCCGCAAAACATCCAAAAAATCCTTATCATACAAACCAAACCCGGTGAAATGCTCAATCTGCTCCACACTGGACATCTTACGGATCAATTTATAATAACAGCTTCGCAGGAAATACATGATCTTATTTTCTTTACTTGTAGATTTGATCCCGATCACGATCTTGTAACCCTTTTCCCACTCATGTACAAACTGAGTAATCATAGAAACTGGATCCTGAAAATCTGCGCATAGCAAAACCGTACAATCCCCCGTGGTTTGTAAAAGACCATAAAATGGGGAATTGAATTGTCCAAAGTTTTTTGCATTTAATATTGCTTTGATTTTTTGATTTTTCTCGCACAATTCCCGCAATCTACTTCTGGTCATATCTGTAGAATCATTATCGATAAAAAGAATCTCATAATCATACTGAGGAAGGTTCGTTGTGATTTCATTGATCACAGCTTCTGCAATCGGTACTACGTTTTCCTCTTCATTAAACGTAGGTATCATGATACTTATTACTTTTTTCATCCCTATACTCTCCTGCCCGTCAAAATGGGCATCTATCAAAACTTTATTGTGCCAGTGCTTCTTTGATGACCTTCGCCATATAATCGATCTTCTCATCTGTCATTCCCGGATAGACACCGAGCCAGAATGTATCGTTCATAATACGATCTGTCACCTTCAGGTCGCCGACCACACGGTAGCCCTTTCCGGACGCGCGGAACTCATCAAAGCAAGGCTGCTTTACAATATTTCCGGCAAAGAGCATACGCGTCTGCACACCTTTATCCTCGATATACTGAACCAGTTTATTCTTATCCACACCTTCTTTACAGGTAATCAAGAAACCAAACCAACTCGGCTTTGAATCCTTACACGCTTCCGGAAGAATCAGCTTGTCCTCCACATCCGCAAGAGCCGCACGAAGCCGGTCAAAGTTGTGTCTTCTCTTTTCTACAAATGTAGGAAACTTAGCAAGCTGGGCGCATCCGATCGCCGCCTGCATATCCGTCGCCTTCAGATTGTATCCAAAATGGGAGTACACATATTTGTGGTCATAACCAAGCGGAAGTTCTCCATACTGCTTGTCAAAACGGTGTCCGCACATATTGTCACGGCCGGACGGACACACACAGTCACGGCCCCAGTCACGCAGGGAACGGACTGCCTTATGGATCAACGGGTTATCCGTATATACAGCGCCGCCCTCACCCATTGTCATATGATGCGGCGGATAAAAACTGGAGGTTCCCACATCACCGATCGTACCGGTAAATTTCTCCTCACCGTTGATCGTGTATTTAGAACCAAGTGCATCGCAGTTATCCTCCACGAGCCACAGGTTATGCTTATCACAAAACTCTTTGATCGCACCAAGATCCCACGGATTTCCAAGCGTGTGTGCGATCATGATCGCTTTCGTTTTATCGGAAAGGGCTTCCTCAAGCATGGAAGCATCCATATTGTACTGAGGTATCGTCATATCGACAAATACAGGAACTGCCCCATACTGGATAATCGGTGCGATCGTCGTCGGGAATCCTGCTGCCACTGTGATCACTTCATCCCCCGGCAGGATCCTGCGGTCTCCCATCAGCGGAGACGTAAGCGCCATAAACGCAAGAAGGTTCGCCGAGGAACCGGAATTTACAAGGGAACAATGCTTTATCCCAAGATATTCTGCAAATTCTTTTTCAAACTGATCCGTATAACGACCAGAGGTAAGCCAAAATTCCAGTGAACTGTCCACCAGATTTACCATCTCCTCATGCCCATAATACCGGGATGCATAAGGAATCCGGTCTCCCTCTTCAAAAGGCTTCTCCTGATTGTGGTATTTATCACAATACTCTTTCACCATCTCAAGAATATTTTCTCTCGCCTGCTCTTTACTCAGATTTTCAAACATAGTATATTTCCTTTCTTTGTCAATTTTTTGTTATGATCTGGATACAAATTCCTGAATCTGACGATCCATGACCGCCGCGATATTTTCCCCGGCAAACCACGCTTTTGTCCACTCTACCGTCTTATCGAGCGCCTCTGCCACACTCCATCTCGGTTTCCAGCCAAATGTCGTCTTCAACTTAGAGCAATCCAATTTCAAAAAGTTCGCCTCGTGGGGGCCTCCGTCATACTGGTTGATCCATTTAAGACCTTCTCCCCACCGCTCGGTAAACATGTCCACCAGATCTCCGGTCGTCACACAGTCCGTTTCATCCGGTCCCACATTATAGTATCCCTGCAGATCCGGATTCTCATACTGCTCTTTTACGATCATCAGATAGGCGATCACCGGTTCAAGAACATGCTGATATGGCCTTGTGGAAAATGGATTCCGTATGATGATATCCCTCTTTTCCTTCGCTGCCCTGACGCAGTCCGGTATAATCCGGTCATTCGCAAAATCCCCGCCGCCGATGACATTCCCGGCTCTCGCTGTCGATACTGCAACCCTGCCATCCGTAAAAAAAGAATTTTTGTAGCTGTGTGTCACAAGTTCTGAGCAGGATTTACTGTTTGAGTATGGGTCATAACCATCTAGCGGTTCATTTTCCCGGTATCCCCACTCCCATTCTTTATTTTCATATACTTTATCGGTCGTGACATTCAGAAAACTTTTCACACATTCATTCTTCCTGACACATTCGCAAATATTTACCGTCCCCATGACATTCGTCTCATACGTATATACCGGCTCTTTGTACGAATCCCGAACGATCGGCTGCGCCGCCAGATGAAGCACGATCTCCGGCTGCGTCTCCAAAAAGACACGGGATAGTTTCTCAAGATCCCGGATATCTCCGATGACCGAATCCATCTTATCCTCAAGCTCTGCCATCCCAAACAGGTTCGGATCAGTCGGCGCCTCCAGTGAATACCCGGTCACCTCCGCTCCCGCACCAACAAGCGTCCGGCACATCCACGATCCCTTAAAACCGGTATGCCCTGTCACAAGTACTTTTTTTCCTTTAAAAAATGTTAAATCCATCATATGCATCCTCATTTCCAACTCTGATGATTTTGAAAAGATCAGTCCCAGACTTTCCACGGGGCATTCCCCTCAGCCCACATCTCTTCCAGTTTGACCTTATCCCTCTGTGTATCCATACATTTCCAGAAGCCATCGTGCTTTCTTGCAACAAGCTGTCCCTCTTTGACAAGCCGCTCTAGCGGTTCTTTCTCAAACACCGTAGAATCCCCCTCGATATAGTCAAAGATCGCCGGTTCAAGCACCAGAAAACCAATGTTGATCACATCACCATCCGAATTTGATTTTTCACGAAATGCGGTCACTTTTCCCTCCTTGTCCACATCAAGGACACCGAACTGTTGTCCCACATTATAAGAACTCATTGTAGCGATCTTTCCATGCGATTTATGAAATTCAATCAAATCTTTTATATTGATATTGCTGACACCGTCTCCATAAGTAAGAAGAAATGCCTCATCCCCCACATATTTTTTGATCCGCTTGACACGACCGCCTGTCATCGTATTCAGTCCCGTATCCACAATCGTAACCTTCCACGGTTCTGCGATATTGTTGTGGACGATCATCTCGCCGCCTTTCGAATAGTCAAAGGTAATGTCGCTGTTGTGCAGATAATAATCGGCAAACCACTCCTTGATCACATGCTGCTTATATCCCGCACAGATGATAAACTCATTGATTCCGTAATAAGAATATTCTTTCATGATGTGCCACAAGATCGGTTTTCCCCCGATCTCGATCATCGGTTTTGGCTTAAACGCACTCTCCTCGCTGATCCTTGTTCCAAATCCACCTGCCAGTAATACTGCTTTCATCCCTTTACCTCCTTTGACTTTAAAATTTCCAAAAATACAAATCACTGTTTTGACTACATATCGGCTCATGACCAAGACATTCGTTCAATGAAGCATATAATCCGCTAAATTCCTCCTCACTATATGCCCGTCGGTCTACGTAGAGACCTGCAAATCCCTCTTCTTTCAAAGTCCGAATCATTTCTGAACTCTCCATTCCACTAATCAACTGATTCCATTCATCGCCCTTTCTTCCTTTACCTCCGCCATAACTCCAACGAAGTGTATCCGAATACAGAAAACCTGTCAATAAATGGTAATCGTGCATGTCGTAACGTGTTCCGCCTTCCGGATACGGATGATATGGCAGTTGATAAATCATTGCACCCTCAGGAAGTTGATTTTCAATTCTCCGAATAAACTCTCGGTCCGAATCTTTTTGAATATAAAGTATTGCAGAATCTTTTATTACATCTTCCGGTATTTGATCCCTTAACCCAACCACAACCAAACCAATAAAAACAATATAACCAACCGCTTTTAATTTCTTAAATCGTATGAACTTATGTTTCACAAACTTTGTCATCAGAATACAAAATGCCGCAATCCCTATAAACCCAAGAAAAATAGAAATACGGTTTACTGCACGAATAAGTCCGGTAACAAAATTGGCAAAAATACTGCTAAAACCGCCCATTGTTGCAAAAAGTACAGCAAAGAGATTTAACTCCATCAAAAGCCGAACAAGATTTTTCTTATAATCCTCATTTTTCTTCCAGTTATAAAAAACCGCAAACAACAGCAAAAGAAAACCGGCACCCGCCACAAAACCAAGATATGACATATGTGCTTCTGTAAAAGGAAAGCTATTATAATATTGTTCATGGAAATCCCGCAATTTATCAATCCCATAATCCTTATAAGGTACCAAAAGCTGTACAATCTTCAACGCATATGTCTCCGAATCGCCTACAGTTCTCATCGTCAACTGAAAACCATTTTTAATCTGATAAAACAAACTTGGCAACAAAGCAATCAGCAAAAAAAGAACAATACTCATGATCATAGAAAGCATTTTTGCTAACGGCTGCCACTTTTTCTCCTTGATCGCCTTTGAAACACCTGTAATCCCTAAAAACATACACGTAAAAAACGGATAATATGCAATTCCATTATTTGCAATGAGCAATGCAAATAAAATCACAAGATAATTTTTCTTGTACCGAAAAAATCCCTTTCCAAAGGAAAGCAGCTGATCATCTTGCCACAACCATACACATAATAGAATCGAAAGAGGAACAAATTCATAAGCACCTAACGAAAAATGATTTACTAGCCTAGTAAAATGATAGTACATAAAATCAAATACGACTGCCCCAAATACGGCGATATCATTTCGGACTCCCATCTGTCGTAAAGCATAATAAGCAGTCATTGCAATCAGGAAAAAAAGAAAAAAACTCGTCAGATTTATAATAAGTACTGGATCATTCGTAAAAAAACTAAATACCTTCATGATCACAACATCTGCATTTTCTAGGGAATCCGGCATGAAATCATAATATTTAGCACCAAATGGAGCTCCTAGCCGATCCGTCTCAAAAACCCATCCCGATCCCTCTGTTAACATTTTTGCATTCTTATACGCCAAGAACTCATCATTCCCATAATATTGTATCGGCATGGATATATGATATTCACCACAGAAATCAAACGATAAAAATATTGTAACAAAAACAATAAAAAACAGGCAAAGTACAGAAATCCCTTCTTTCCTATACCTTTTTAACACACTATGCATCACTTTCCCCTTTCAATAGCACCATGCATGTACACTTTAGTTAGTATAATTGAAATTTGTCTGGTTGTCAACCAATTCCACGACAAACGCATGAATTTTAAAAAGGCAGATAACATTCACGGTTATCTACCCTTAAACTATTATGCTTTATCCTTGTGCCACGTTATTCAGTTTGTCTGAAATATCATGATCATAAATCAGTATTTTATAATTTTCAAAATCTATGGCTTGTTTTGGCGTTCCAAAAATCCGTAAAGCATTCTCATAAGTCACACCGGCTTCCATATGTTGAGGATCTCGTATCAATATAAAGTTAGCTTTCTCCTTATACCATGACCGCTTACACCCCCACTCATGAACAGCAATCCCTCCCTCATTCATTAGCACCGCCCGAATTTTAACCTTTTGTCCTGAAAGCACAGTAATAATAGAAGAATCCCAAAAATTCGCATAACCGTGCTTCAACTCATATTGTTCCAACACCGAAGCTACTCTCTCCTGCTCGGTCTCGGCCAACGTCAATTCAGAAACCGGCATATAACTTCTGAACAACAAAACAACTCCTAAAGCTAAGGCCGCCACCCATATCGGTACTTTATTCATAATAAAGCGTAAATCAAACACATTCTTTTTTCGCAAAAAACGTATAATCAAAACCGCTAACACGTAAGGACATGTCCCAATGTACCTTGCACTAAGAATATCAGTAGCGACCGTCGTAATAATAAACACAACGGAGACAAACAAAAAACCAAGACTCAATATCTCACTGATGACATCCCATCTCTTTCCTCTGACAAAATGAAAAACATGATAAAAAACCAATAAAAAACCAAATAGAACAATCAACAACTTAACAAAAAAGAAAATAGTGTCAACAGAAAACAGCTGCTGAGATGTAAAATCCGCACTATTCATACCAAGCACCGCATGTAAATAAATATTTAACTTATTTATATATACATCAAAATTTTCAAAAAGCTTCGTCTCTAGAAAGCTGTTCTTATTAGCTGTCCCTATCATATAATATAACTTATCCAAAATACTGCCTACTATAACAGAACCAACCGTAGATAAAATCAAAACCAAGTCCCTCTTAATCCGTACTGGCTTATTCGAAAAGAGATCTCGTACACAATATAGAAAAAAAGGCAAAACCGCCACCAACAAAATAATCGCATCACCAATACACCCTAAAATCAGTGAAACACAAAACAAAATATAATATCTTCTCTTACAAGTTTCAGTATCATACAGTTGATGAAAGCACGCAATTGCAATAAATACCCACACATATACACCTGTATGGGCACGCAGCAAATTGACCCCTAAAACCGATGGGAATAGACATAATCCAAAATACAGGAGCCATTCTGTGCATTTATGCTCGCTCCTTCTACCTTGCACAATCAAAGGTAATGTAGAAAACAGCATACAGGAGAACATGAGACCGCTCGCTATCCAATAAGAACTTCGAGAAACACCGTTTATAAGTACGGCAATCATATAATATAGCAAATCTGTTGTCAAAAAAGAAATCCCGGTCTGAATCCAATCATTAAGAAACACATTGCCAGCAACAATATCAGATGCTTCCAAAACCAAATTACTATAATCCGAATCAATCGGCATAATATAGAAAAGCCGGATACTGTATGCTACGAACAAGCCACCAAATATCAAAAATATAATTATCTTCACCCATAAAGGTAACTTAATATTACGAATTTTATCAAACATAATATCCCCTTTCAAACAGCTATATGCAACTAACTAACGAATAGACGATAAAACAAAGCATCGGCAGAGAGCGCAACCACATAATCCCTCTTTCAAATTTGGCCTCATTTATATCATAAGAAATCTCTTTCCTACGTCTGTAAATATCCATTACCACTGTAACAACCATTGAAATCGCCGCCGCTGAAAGAACTGAAATATAAAAATCAACGGGAATAGCACTCAGTTTATCCGTAAGAATCGGACGAATAGTCCCAAACTCACCGCCATCACTATGAAAGCCAAATATTTGAGGCAAAATTCCGCCATTTATCAGATCGTTGTCATAATTAAATAACCACCCCAACGAATTTACCAGAAGAAAAAATATCGTAAATACACATTCGATCGCGCACATCAACTTGATCCGATAACTGTACCCCAGCGTGATCACTGCAAATGGGATCATAAATACGAGCCAGTTTGGATGCCACTGAACAAAAACCACAAATGCACACCACGCCGCAAAAGGAAGCGCAAACATAAGATGATAGTCAAATTTTCGAATACTGTAAGCAATCACACAGATTATAACAAATGAAATCACAAAAAATCCAGCATTCGCAGTATAAACATTACGAGTGGTCACAATTCCCGAAGAAAAGAATCGTTCCGAAAAGTTATAAAGTTCCCCCATATAGTCCTGAACTCTGGCATACCCTGAATCAAAATGATAAACAACATTCTGAAACAGGAGTCCTGCCAATGTGATCAACACGTCACGGAAAATATATATAATCCTTTTCTCTTTCAATAAAAGAATCGGGATAATAGCAATCAAAGCAAAAGGCTTGTAAAAAACAGCCAAGGCGTAAAAAAGCAACTCAAACCATTTCATTCCTTTAATAGAGGCACGAATCCCCAACATCAAAAAAAGTAAAGAAAAAATGTCCATTTGGGAAATCATTAAGCAGCTATACCATAAAATCGGTGATGAAAGAAAAGCAAATCTAACCCACTTACTTCTTGTTCCATCCATAGAAATCAAAGAACATATATCGCCAATCAATTTTGTCATATAAAGCGTAGCCACTACAAATACCGCTTTCACAATTGTCTCATACAAAACAAAGGGTACCGTGATTTTAGCTATTTTTTCAATCACATACAAAGGCAGGCATATAATTCCAAGTGTCGCATAATTAATGATTGAATAATTTGCCCCGGCACTTAGTGAATTTTCCCACACACTATCATAATACCCGGATAATGCCTGTGCATTGACGATACTATAAAATTTGTGTACTTTTCCGTTAAAAACACATGAATCAAATGTCAGCGACTGCATAACAGTCAATTTGAAATCCTTCAAAAAACAAAAGAAACAGGATATTAACAACACAATCACCAATGCAGCAATCATATCATACTTTGATGGGCCACTACTCCCCTCATTCCAATGATAAATCTTATTTTTTATCTGCTTCATATATCCTCCTTTTCTCAATCACACTCTTATTCAATATAGCTTATCGTAATCTTTTTTACATAAATCCCACAACGAAGAACCTCATCTTTTGGCTTTCTGTTAAATGTATCATCTGTATTAAAAAACAACCAATTAATATATTTTGATTTCTTGTCTGAAATCGTCTCTTTCAGATCAGCATCAAATTCAAAAATCCCAGATTCTTTGTTATTGATATATCCCTTTTCCTTACCATTAAATCTGATTTTGGTCTTTCCTTTTTTCTTTCCCTTTTCATACTCAATCGTAATATGAGCTTTCTTAGCACCACCCGAAAGAACTCTTACAACGCTCTGTTCGGATGTCCACATACCATCATCCCCATACTCTGGTTCATTCCATCCTCTATGTGCCTGCTCACGTCCAAGCCCATCATAGGAAAACTCTAATTCAACTAGCGGGCTTTCTGCGCTTAAATATACATCCTGATATTTCTTTACACCATTTAAAATTCTTTTGCATGCAACAATTTTATTATCGACCTCATATATATTACATTGATCTTTATATAAATGCGCATTTCGATAATCCAAAATATACAAGGTATCGTCATCAAGCTGATTGGAGTCAAAAATCTCTTTTAGACGCTTTTTCTCCCGCTTGACTAATTTGTTAGTAAGAAAGCGCGACATATAAAAGTAATTTACATCTACATCAAAATTGGCCGCTTTCGTACCAATCTGCATCATTTGATACAAACCATATCCATTAACGGGAAAATATACAACATGCTTAAAATCTCCTAACTGCGTCTCCCAAAACTCATCCGCTGCAAGCGTATCATCTTCCACCGCCTCGGATGTATATTGATTATGGATTGCCAAAATCGGTTTTGCCAGATCTGCCATCTGCACACATACACAAAGTAACACGATCACCAGAGAAATCTTTTTATTGTGAATCAGTTTCGTAATAAGGTATAAAGCCAAAATCATCACCATATACATAATAACCCACATAAAGCGCCCTGATGAACGAACAACTGCCAACAAATCATACCATTTCGTAGGCAGATATACCTGCAAAATAATCCTTTTTCCCCAATACACAGATGTTGTGATCGCAAGTCCTCCAAATACAAGAACCACGATAAAAAGTGATACTAATCCATAAAAATGCTGTTTTATAAATCCCTTTATCTTAGATTTCAGAACTCCCCTGCGTCCGTATTTGACTACCTCCTTTATCAAAAATCCCACACCAATCATACACAGCATAAGCATTCCAAGACCAAGGTACGAAAATCCTTCATACTGACCACTGTACATTCCCATTCCATCAAAAAAAGTAGAATACTCATACGGATTAATAAGCGTATTAAGGTTTGCCGAATAAATTCCAAAACCATTACTTCCAGAAGCAAGTACATCCGTAAAACCACCCACAACAAAGAACACAAGAAGAGAACTAACAATGAAACTCCCAAATACAATCAGGGTACGCTTCCAATCCCCTTTTTTCAAAAGACAATGTAAAAGGTAGCCACACATAATACCACCCACACAGAAAATAATATACATCTGAATAAGTACGCATAATACTCCCAATATACTAAACGCCAACGCCGCCTTCCAATACTTCTCAAATTTATCTTTGTAAATCCATATACCAAGCGCACCTAAAATCAAAAAATGTGCAGCAAGCGAGGTATGTCTTGAATTTTGTGTCAATAATCCGAAAAGGCGTTGAAGGACAGGAGTAGACAATATAAAAAAGATACTTCCAAGCGCACAAAATACCTTATTCTTATTAAATCTGGCAATCAATACAGATGCCATTCCACCATTCAAAATATAACACATAAGACCAAACAGCCCAAAATATTGAAATGTTCCCGGCAGAATCGGAGATAACAGTTTAAAAAAAAGGGCAAACAGTGGAATAGAATCCGTATACAGTATACTCACATAATACGGATGCGTCAAGCCATTGTGGCATCCAATCGGAAATGTCCACGGCGCATTTCTAAAAAATTTCCATCCTATATAATGTTGTTGTAAATCTTTCCCGGTAAGAAGCCACTCATCATACGTAAAATCAAGAACTCGAAAACCATATATGCATACAAACAAAACAGCCCCAATAACTGCCCCAATCGCAAAATAACTCATTAAACCACATTTTTTTGTAATCTTCATTATATCCTCACTTTCTGTCGCCTTCCTAATTAATTTCCAACCCCGAATAACCCTCGCCTATGTCTCAAACAATCTCAAAATATACTCTCAATATCCCATACTATAACCACTGCTATTCACAAAACCTCTCGCTTTCAAGAATATAACATATCATAAAACCTAACATTTGTCCATACATTAATTCCCATTTACCATCTATTCTTTTAACCCCTCTTGCCTTTCCTCCTGTTTCCTCTTCTTCTCTTTTGCCACGACGCGATTCCCACCACGACCAGTAACACAACTGTCGTCGTTGTAACTGCATAACCAATATAGCAGGCAGAATCTTCATATTTAAAAATGACAACATGCTCACCCTTGGGAATCTCTGTTCCCATGATCAAACCATTCACCATATCGACTTCCTGTTTTTTTCCATCAATCTCAACTGACCAGTTGGGCGAATAATTCTGGGAAAAGCATAAATATGTGTCGTCCTCTGATGTCACTCTGGCTTCTATTTTATCCTCCTTGCAGGAAAGCAGCTTCACATCTGATTTCACACGGTAAAGTTTGCGGCTTTTCCGATCAACATACGCCGTCCGGCTATAGTGATACCTCACATAGTCCGAATAAATATCATCAAATTCTCTCATTCTCTTTACCCGTTTGGGAAAATATAAAATATCTTTTGCATCTGGATTTTCATAAATTTTTACTCCATTTTCATCTGTTCCCCAATACTGGTATTTTTCAATCATCGGATATAACGAAATTTCACAAGTCTCTATACGTACTGTATCAATATCGGACTGAAAAAGAATCCTCATACGAATGTCTTCTGTCGCTAGTTCCGGTTGACTTGTATACAAATATGCTTCATATTCATTTTTTCCTTCGGTCAGCACAAAATCTGTTTGCTGGAATGTTCGATCATAAGCCGGCCCTCCATACAAATCCACTGCCAAATTGCTTAAATGCTTGTTATCTTCCTCGTTTATGCGAAACCTAACTTTGTAACAGGCATTTCCCTGAAGTCCACCGACAATATCCTTAGCACATGGAGTCACCACGTCCACACCACCTTCTAACAGCATATTATCCATAACTGCTACAGTACTGACTCCCATCTCTGAGTCATAAATGCGCCCTCCCATTTCTTCAAGCAAACCACTGGAATCAATCAAATAACGCACTCCTATCATGGATAAAAATTCCTGTTTAAATGCAATAACATTGCGAGCGTTAAAAGTTCCTGACAACAATCCAGAAGAATTAAATGGCACATCTGAATCACCAACTGTTTCCAAATATTTGACAAGACAAGGATTATTATAGGCGGTATACGCATTAATAGATGGAATCCCTTTCAACTGTCCCTTATTTTGAGAAACCATACTTTCGTGTGAAATATCCAATTCATCCAATACATCCCATACTTTACTATTTCCGAGTTTCTCCTTTAATTTTTGTTCTGTTTCGCTTTGCTGTACTTTAGCCAAACTAGAGGTTTCTGAATACAAACTATATGGAAGTGTCTCTGCAAGAGTAATCAAAAGTACCAACACACATGCCACATATCTTTTCCATTTGACCGAAAAAATATGATTATTTATCTCTTTCTTACACAAGAAGCATATAGTAAGCGTTATAAGACCAATATAAAAGAGAGGCAGGAAAAATCTGTTCTGTAATTTCATAAAATACTCCTGTTGCTGTTCCTGCGCAACATCAAAAAAAGCAAGGAACATACCAAATGCCACAATAATTCCCACTCCCCACAGCAACCTCATTGAGAACTTTTTTAACCTCATGATTTGCTCTGTAAAAGAATCTTTTCGGAACAAATCTTCCAATCCTTGTGCCGCAAGCGATAGCACAAAAAAATAGAAAATATACAACATTCTTGCCGCACAACGGAATCCCCCCAGTAAAGGTATATGATACACAATCAAGCCTATAAATGGAATGTGTGCCAAAGCTGCATACAAAAATGCAATCAATGCGCACAACATTTCCAAACGAACATTCTGACTTTTCCTCTTTTTTGTCACAAAGACCATCGCAAGAAGGAGTACAAAAATCCCAAGATATAACTCAATATCATGCTCCGAAGAATACGCTGTACCAAGCGGCATATCATACTCACCAAAAAAACATGGAATGATCATTTGAATCAACTTGATCGGATGGACTGACCACCCGATAAAAACTCCATAAGAGGTTGCGGAAGACCCATATTCCGTATATTCACCAAGTATACTTGAGGTCGGGAAAAAAACATAGGCATATATGCCAAACCAGACTGCACACCATAGAATTGCTTTTTTTATAATCTCTAGCCATGTAAAATTTTGATAACGACATGAAAATAAAATATAAATAAAAAGTATTAAATTCGCATAAATGCTGTATTGCAGCATCATTGTCGCTTGCACCCCGGCAACCACCGCACCGATACAAAGCCATCTTGTCCTTCTGGTAACAATAAATTTTTTAACAAAATACATAATCACTGGAAAAAGACAAATTGCGGCAATGACAGATGGGTGATTTCTACGAAGTCCATTTATTTGAATCGAGCATTCAAATAAAACAGCAAACACAACTGATACAACATAAGAACATTTACTTTGCCTTAAAAACAAATAGAAAAACAACGCCCCTATAAACAAAAAAGTAATGTAAAGCAAATAAACTGCTTGTTGCAAAGGCATAAATAAAAAAAATAAACTGGCTATATCAAAGCCCCCAACTCCTGATTGTGGAATACCATTCGATAAATATGGATTCCACTGGGGAAATGAACCCTTCAAAATACATTCTGCCAAATACTCCTTACTAGAAAAATACTGTGTCAGATCATCTGTCCCGGGTACTTGTCCTTCCAGATAATATGGAAGAAAAATCAACACAGGGATTACAATAAATACTAACGGAAGCAGTATCCGTATTTTTTTCTCCAGCTTCTCATTCATACATAATTTCCTCTTTTCTAAATTTATATGTAAATATTATCCCCAATGCCCCTTATTCAAAAAATTCAGTTTATGATCAATAGTACCACATAATCTAATCATAAATTTATTTCGAAACAATCGGGTTTCAAAAAACTGGCGCACAAAATCAATCAAAACCCCCACAATAAATACAGTAAAAATAACAACAATCGAACCGGGAAGAAGCTTTGGAGTATTGATCCATGAGTCAGTTTTGAATATCTGATGCCAAAGAGGCATCAAAAAAACAGGAACCTGATGCATGACATAGATACCAAAAGTAGCTTTTGCACAGGTATTAATAATTCGAGAATATTTGACTGAAAGATTTTTGAACCAAAAAAACAATGCAAACGCACAAACAAAAGCAGGAATACTTTCATAGTGATTGCTAAAAAACAGTCCACCTTCTGCAACCTCTCGTAACATTAGCGGGAGATGTAATTCATATCTCCGGTACAAAACTGCAAAAAGAAAGATAAAAAGATAAGTTCCTATCGCAATAAGAAAAAGAAGTTTTCTGTTTGATAAGATTGGTAACGGATACTTTTTCAAATATCCAACAAGCAAATACACAACAATAAATCCAGCTAAGGATGTGCCAAATGGATTCATTCCCATCAAAACCGTGGGAAGAATAGAATAAGCAAGAAGTGATACACCAATAACATATTGATAAAATCTTTTCGAGACAGAATGAATCAAAAAATTCAGAGCAGGTGAAATAAATAAAAGCCCAATATAAGTACTTGGATACCATACAGAACAACCAAACACTGGAAATGCTGCCTGAAGAATGTTTCTGTCAGTAACCGGTGCCAATCCAGTATATTTTACAAGAAGAGTAATCGTGAAACAGTAGAAAAATGTCTCCAACCAAATGCGTATAATCCTTTCACATTTAAAATCAGAATCAACAAGAAAATATGCTCCAAGAATAACAAAGCATAATACAGCAAGACGTCCCCCATTCCCTAAAAAAATAGCATAAATCACTTTCTTTCCCCACGGAAGATCACGGGCACCGCTTTGAGCTACAAAATGAAGCGCAACAATCATAAACATAGATACAATCCGAAAAAGCTCTAAATTACTTTGGCGTGGTAACTTCCTTCGTGTCATATAATATTTTCTCCTCAACATTTATTCTCAAAAAATAGTTTTTTTGTTTTGATACAAATTTACTTAAGTATAAAAGAATCGTGGTTTTTTGTCAAGAACTCCAAAAATATCTCCGTTTTGAAAGATAAAAACTTTCCCGGAAGATGACAAACCGACATTTTTCTGTTATAATGATTACTGGAAATGTTTACATCGCAGATAAACACCTGTGATTGACCCATATTTTTAATTACCTGACTAAAAAATAATGATAGGAGAGATTACATTATGAAAGCATACAAAGATATGAGCCGGCAGGAACTCTTAGCATTAAAAAGGAGTTTAGAAGAAGAATACAAGACGGAAGAAGCAAAGGGACTGTCCCTGAATATGGCGAGAGGCAAACCCGGTGCTTCCCAACTGACATTGTCTATGCCGATGTTGGATGTAGTTAACAGCAGTTCCGATATGTGTACTTTGCTTGGGAATGACACGAGAAATTATGGAGATTGGGATGGCATTGGCGAATGCCGGCAGTTGCTTGCTGATATGATGGAAGTGAAAAAGGACAATGTGATCATATGTGGCAATTCCAGTCTGAATATCATGTTTGATACCGTTTCCCGCTCGATGCTTATGGGTGTAGGCGGTTGTACTCCTTGGTGCAAACTGGATAAAGTGAAGTTCCTGTGTCCGGTTCCGGGATACGACAGACATTTTAAGATCACAGAATTATTCGGGATTGAAATGATCAATATCCCATTAAATGAAGATGGGCCGGACATGGATCTGGTAGAGAAATATGTAAATCATGATGAAGCAGTAAAAGGAATCTGGTGCGTGCCCAAATACTCAAATCCAACCGGAATCTCCTATTCTGACGAAGTAGTAAGGCGATTTGCAAATCTGAAACCAAAAGCAGAAGATTTTCGGCTTTATTGGGACAACGCTTATTGTATCCACCATTTATATGAAAATGATCAGGATGAAATTTTAAACATTCTGGAAGAGTGCGAAAAGGCCGGCAACCAAGACATGGTCTATATCTTTGCATCAACCTCCAAGATCAGCTTCCCGGGTTCTGGTGTGTCTGCTGTCGCCACCTCTCCAAAGAATATTGAGGACATCAAAAAGCAGATGACAACCCAGATCATCGGCCATGATAAGATCAACCAACTGCGCCATGCAAGATTCTTCAAAAATTTGGACGGACTGAATGCCCATATGAAAAAACATGGCGAAATCCTCCGGCCAAAATTTGAGGCGGTACTTAATATATTAGATTCCGAACTCACAGGGCTTGAAATCGGAAACTGGACGAAACCCAAAGGCGGATACTTCATTTCTTTTGACGCTATGCCCGGCTGTGCAAAATCTATCGTTGCAAAATGCAAAGCACTCGGTGTAGTTCTTACGGGAGCCGGCGCGACATTCCCTTACGGAAAGGATCCAGAAGATTCCAATATCCGCATCGCCCCTACATTCCCGACACCGGAAGAAATGTTAGAGGCAGCAAAGATTTTTGTTCTCTGCGTGAAACTTGCTTCCGTAGAAAAACTGTTAGACGAATAAACCTTCTATAACAAAAATAATGCTCAAAATGGGGCATCGGGTTTGTGCCAGATGTCCGGTCATTTTTTACGTACTTTGGAAATAAGCATAGAATGAAGATGTGCTAGATTTAAATTATTTTTGTTCCTCTCGTGGTATTCCTTTTTTATTTATTCGTATATTAATTATTTCGAAGCAAATTTTGTACACTGTAGTTATAAATAGATAATGGTTATGGACATATGACTTTGGTGGTGTAGTTGTGGTTTGAATGGCAGATAATGAATAAATTGAGAAAGTGGTGAATGCATTGACAGATGATATTGAAAAACAAGATATGATGTTAAATTTGCAATTAGTATATGTGTACATAGAAAGTTCTTATACTGGAATCGGGGGAATAGAACTCCAGTTAGGTAATGGTACAGAGTTTCATTTTGTGCGAAGTGAACCGAATCTTTTTTCGATGCAATATCATTTCACTAAGAGAGAGGTGAGCTGTATAACAAGCGCAGATACTTTTTTTGACTCTGAAAAGCATTTAAAACGTCTTGATGTTCTTGTTGGAAAAAATGGTACAGGAAAGACAACAATTTTGAATACTATAGCTGGAATTGGACCAATTGGGTCTTGGATTGAATTGTTTTATTCATGTGATAGCCAAGAATATTATTTCTATTCAGATAAAAATGCTTATAAATCAATTGAAAAAAAAGAAATATTTGAGGCAGACGCTTATCTAGATAATTGTAAATTAAAAAAAATAGATTTGGGATGTCGAAAAGTTTATTTGCATTCAAATGAGTATCAGCCTGAATTTTTATGGACTATAGAAGAAAATCAGGAATATAAAAATATAATGAAATGTGATTATGCATCTATTGGTCGCTTCTTATTCCATCAGAATCTTAAACAGCAAAATTTTAATTTGCCATGTGGTTTTACGTTTGAAATAGGATTATTGGCAGATGAAGAAGATACTCTTAATGTTATTCGATGGAAACGGCAGATTATTGAATATCTACATAGTGATGATGAACCCTCTGCAATACAAATATTGGAAAGATTAATAAAATG
>JAMPFC010000014.1 GCA_023664685.1 Roseburia sp.
AATATCATAAAGAGAAAAAGAATGGTAAGTTGCCAACGATTACTTGACACAAACAAATTTTTAACAGTAGTTGCCTTTTTTAGAATAGTAAGGTAGAATATATACTGATAAAATTAAGATAAAATTTCGATAAGAAAAGAAAAAGCCTTGACTAGATAAGGAGGGTTTGTAGGCTTATGAAGGAATATAACCATATGATAAAAATACTTTTCGTCTGCCACGGCAACATCTGCCGCTCTCCTATGGCGGAATACTTATTCCGTGATAAAATCGAAAAACTGGGACTATCCTCCCGGTTTCACATTGCCTCTGCTGCTACAAGCACAGAGGAACTTGGGAATGCGCCCCATCATGGGACACAAAAAATTTTGTCTGACCTCGGGATCAGCTGTTATGGCAAGCGGGCTGTCCAGATCAAAAAGAAAGACTATGATTCCTATGATCTTATTATCGGCATGGACGATCGGAATGTCCAGAACATGCAACGCATCTTTGGCGGCGACCCGAAACATAAAATCTATAAATATCTCGATTTTTCAGAAAATCCGAGAAACATTGCCGACCCGTGGTATACCGGAAATTTCAAACGGACTTATGAGGATATACTGGAGGCCGGGGAGGCTCTTTTGGGGTATCTGGAAAAAGAGGGGATGATCTACTAAAACCTATCCTATCCACCTGCTACCTCACATTTTCATAATGTGTCCACATTCTTACAACTTTCACAATTCCCTCATAAACCTCGCCGGTTTCATCGACAAGTTTATCCTCATTCGGCAATACCTGATAAACAAAACGATGCTGCATATTTATCCTCCTAGAATAAAATCCAGAAAGATTTCCCATCAATTTTTCGTACGTTGGCGGAGTTTGGTATGGGCATATTTTTACAATATCCAAAAGTCGTATGACTTTCTTTTTAAGACCTGCTCTTTCAATCAATTTTCGATCTTTCATTGCCTGAGGCGAAAAAAATATTTTATACATTACCAATCATCACCATACTCTATACAATCCTCCAACTTCGTATTCCCGCCTTCAATAATAGATTCTGCCAGCCCGGGAATATTGTTTAAGTAAATGGTCTCCTGCAATGCCCTGTAATCATCTTCAGAGATCAAAACAGCATTTCCATTTTTTCCAACAATAAGTGTCGGATCGCTGTAGGTATTTACATTCTCTACTAACTTATATAAATCCTTTCTTGCATTCGTTATATTGATCGTTGGCATCCTGATCCCCTTTCCTCATGTTATATTTATATGCTTTATTGTAGCGTACGCAATATCGTACGTCAAGCGCGAATTTAGAAAAAGGCTTCTCCCCTCTCACTCCTCCACCAAAACTCGTTCTTCCCCCGTTGACGTAAAAAAATATGTCCTTACATCCTCTTCTTCATCATCAAACACAGCGTCAAATTCATAATATAGATCACTATCATATCCAAGTTTGAAAAACGCCGGATCCTCCCGGGTGATCCATGTAAAAGTTCCCATATCCAGATCATAACAAGCCATTCTTCCCTTGCGCTTTTCATGATCTGGCAGGCTTAGATAAACCGTTCCCTCTACCATCGCAATGCACTTGGCATCATTGACGATCATATGCTCCGCATATACCGTTTCGTCGTCCTTGTCGCTGAGGCATTTTCCACTCCGTTGTTTTACATGGGATTTCATACATTCTGACAATTCCTTTTCATAGCGGAGACCGGAACTGGCGCCATCCTTATTCTTCCCGGTGCTGAATATCATATACTCAAACTGATAGGTTCCCTGATTCAGCCACCCTGCCTCGACTTGGATATAAAGCCTCCCCTCTTGCCAGAATAACTGATCGGGTACACAAAGATCCATATTCTCAACCCCGGCTGCCTGTGCGGCTGCATCGTTTATCTGTTCCCATGTCACAAAACACTGTTCCTTTTCGCCATCATTTCTCCAGATCTGTTCTTCGGCCGCCCATGCGTCCTCTTCCGCCTGCATGATATAAAAAAATTCTTCTTCGTTTTGCGCTTTATTCAGTATGACCCAGCTATAATTGGAAAACTCCCTTCCTTTTTTCCATTTTGCAGAATCTTTTTTCTGCGTATACAATTCTTTGCCTTTTACCATGATATAATGGTCATTCACACGGAAAACATCAACAAACACCCTATATCCGCCATTCTCTTCTGAAACCTTTTTCTTTTTCTTCAGATCATACTTGATCACCTTGTTCGCTTCTTCATGCCCCTCACAGAGATAAAAATAATAATCCGAATCTGCGTACAACGGAGACATCGCCTCCTCGATCACCAGTTTCTTTGCTTCAAAAAAACGGACGACATCCTGTCCATTTGTATCCTTCACGATTGGCGCGCGGTATGTAAGTTCTTTATCGGTCTCTGTAAATGACACATGATAATACAGCCAGTCCTGATCTACATATACAATCTGCACATGTTTATTCTCTTCCCACTCACTGATACATTCGCGATGCGTGCCATCGATGCTTGCCTGCATAATCTTGCTGTCATCCTCCGTTACATAATACAGGTTCGTATCCGTGCAGAAACGGTGGCGGCTCATGTCCTGCCCTGCCTCTTTACGAGACGTTTTATCATCTCTGTTCTCTACCGCAGAACCACTTACCGCATTTTCCTTTATGGCATCTCCGCTGACTGCCTCACCGCTCACTGCACTACCAGACACAGCATCTCCTTCTGTCAATCCGGCATACTCACCACCACAGCCGGTTATACAGCCAGTACACAAGACGGCACATAATAATAAAAGCGGCACTCTCCTTCTCCCCATCATCTCTAGTTATCCTCCACAAACCATCCGTCACCTTCTTTATCTGCAGATGGCGGATACTCCCATGCTTCAACGAAATCATTATAATCATAGTTTTCATATGCATTGGCAAAGTCAGACCAATCGGCATAATCATATTTAAGCATATGAAATTCGGGATCCTTTTTACTGATCCACTGGAATTTCCCGGTGAAAAGATCATAACATGCCACCCGTCCCTTATCCTTGTCATAGTCAAACAGGCTCAGATAAGCGTTTCCCTCAGCCATCGCAATGCACTGGGCTTCATTTACGAGCATATGCTCCACAAATACCGTTTCCCCATCCTCCGGAGCATCTTCATCGATATCCGTCCATTTTCCGCTCCGTTCTTTTACGTAGGATTTCATGCATTCGGTCAGCTCCTTTTCATAGCGAAGTCCGGAAGCCCCTTCTTTTTCTCCTTTACTAAATATCATATATCCCATATGATAGGTTTTTCCTTCCATCCAACCGGTCTGCATCTGGAGATACAGCCTGCCCTCCTGCCAGAATATATTATTCAGCCTGCAGACATCCAGTTTTTCTACTCCTGTCGCTTCCTTTGCGGCGTGGTCTAACTGCTCCCATGTCACAAAATTTTGTACCTGAGTCCCATCATACCGCATGATCTCAATACGCAAATCCAGCTTCCCTATTGTGACATAGCGGGGATAGAAAATCTCCTCTTCATCCCTTTGTGCAATCATCCATACATCGCTGCTCCACCCTGTATAATCCGATAGCTCTTCCCACTGTCCGGAATCTGTCTTTTGGCTATAAATCATGTTCTCGTCCGCCATGACATAATGCCCCTTTACCCGGAAAATCTCCCCCATAAGGTTTGTTTCTGAGACCTTTTCCTTTCTTTTCAGGTCATACTTTACCACATTGTCGTCGTAATCCTCGTAAAAATAATAATCCGAATCCGCATACCGCGGAATCAGCAGCTCATCTCTCACAAGCTCTTCCTCTTTGGAAAATTGGACGACATCCTGCCCTTTTGCATCTTTCTCGATCGGCGCGCGGTATGTGACCTCATACTCCCAGTCAAAATTCACATCATAATACAGCCAATTTTCATCGGCATATACGACTTCCACCATTATCTCTTCATTCTTTTTAAGCGGCCATTCCCGGATACATTTGCCATGCGTGCCATCGCCCCTTGCCTGCATCAGTTTTTCCTCATTCTCTGATACATAATACAGATTTGTATCCGTGCAGAAACGATGGCGGCTCATGTCCTGCCCTGCCTCTTTACGAGACATTTTGCCATCTCTGTTCTCCACCGCAGAACCGCTTACCGCATTTTCCTTTATGGCATCTCCGCTGACTGCCTCACCGCTCACTGCACTGCCGGATACAGCATCTCCTTCTGTCAATCCGGCATACTCACCGCCACAGCCGGTCAACACGCCTGCACATAACATGATACAACATAAAATTAAGAGCTTGCATTTCCGCATAAAACATTCCTCCCGTTGACGTAAGATATTGATTACCCGAGTGCCTCCATTTTCGTGATCTCCCACACCGGCCACTGTGCATAAACGGACTGTGCCATAAACCGCTCACAAAGATAACGGTATTTCTGTTTGATGACTTTCGACGATCCATCCGCATAAAAAACCCGAATTTTTTCTTTCGAACAGATTTCCACATGCGACGAGTCGATTTCTTTCAGCGAAGCCGCCGAAACGGACTTTACTTCCTCCCGGATCCCGCGTTTATGATAATTGGCAACGAGCGCGCACTGCTGTTCATACGCTTCACTTCCCACAGCCAGTACATGATCCATATTCGTAATGTCCCCTGTGTTTACCGCATTTGTAAAAATTTGTATGTAGTTTTTAAATGCCTCCTGCGGAGTTGCCGCATAGACAGCCTGATTTTCTCCACCCGCCGGCTCACTCTCAAAAAACAGGGTTTTTGTTTCGTCTCCATAATCTCCGGTCTGGAATATCATGTCGGCAGTCTGGTTAAAATTCGGAGACCATCCCACATATGCACCTGACGGCACGCTTGTGTCCCGGTCATTTTCATAACCCCGTGCTGCGGTCGTTTTTTCGGAAACCGCATCTACCGCTGACCCGCTGACCGCCTTTTCGCCCTGCTCATCCGATGCCTGCTTTTTCTCTCTGGCAAGAGGGTCAAGCCCGGTACTGCATGTGACACTGACTGCCGCAAGCAAAATAACGGTCATAGGAAAAAGAAGCCACTTCGGATACTTCTTTTTCCGGCTGATCGCCCGGATCCGCTGCTCCATCTCCTTTCCTCTTCTGCTCATTGGCATCATCGGATAAAGGAAATCTCCCCACGCACGGTTTCCAGCCAGACGGACTAGCATTTCCCCATAACAAAATCTCTTTTCTTCACCGAGCAGACGGATCGTCGTCTCATCACAGAAAAGTTCCGCATCTTTTTTAGAATACAGGGCAGCCAGCCACAAAAACGGATGGAACCAGTATACAGATACCAAAAGCATCCGGAGCATCGCCCAGATATGGTCTCCATGCCGGTAATGTACAAATTCATGGGCGATCATCTGTTTTAAATCCTCTTCATCCGCCTTCCCCGAAGTGATAAGCCCCTTGGGAATGTAGATCGCCGGACGGAAAAAGCCATACAGACACGGATTTTTCAGATCATATACCGTATATATTTTTATATTTTCCCGCTCTCCGTAAAACTTTCTGTTCTTTTTCAGGCGGCAGAGCAGACGGGCATTAGACAGAAAAACCATCAGAAAAAGAAATACCGCACCGGCAAGCCAGAGCCGGCATAAAAATCGGCTTGTGTCCGCGCCGCCGGCTCCTCTTCCTGACTTCGTTCCGGAAGGCTTCCCCTCCCTGTATTGTTCTCCTGCAGAAGCTCCTTTTGTCATAACCTCCTGCGCAGAAAACTCCTGTGTATCGTCTCCCGCTGCCAAAGTTTCCTTCACCGCAAAATTTTCCGTATCGTTCCCAGAGGAATACTGTGATACCGGCACCGTCTCATTTCCTGTTCCGGACTCTGCCTCATAAACTTCAGGCTCCGCCCCGGCAGTTTCCTCTACCGGAAGCACCTCTGAGATAAAATTGGACACACTGACCGGCGTTGATATAAAATTCACCGGTATGAGAAAGCGCACCAAAACCACGAGCCAGAGCGCATAAACTGCCACATATGGAATTTTTCCTGTAAACAATCTTCGAATGCCAAAAACCATCATGATCAGCAAAGAAGATTCGATCAGCCATGCTAAAAACCGTCCCATACTAATCCTCATTTCTGAGCGATTTATCGCGAAGAACCGCACGAGAAATCTCGAAGAGTTTCTCGTGTCGGATCAGAGCAATTTGCTTTCGCTCAGAAACAAATTGCCCTATGAAAAATTGGCATATCAATGCAATTTTTCATAGTATCCTCTACTTTCTCTTGTTATCCTCTTTCGCGTTTTGTTCCGCTTCTTCTAAAATCTCCCGCAGCTCCCGGATATCCTCTTTTGACAGATCGTTCTGGTTCACAAGGGCACTCATCATCATCCCGATGCTTCCGTCATAAATCCTCTGCAGAAAATCCCTCGTCTCCTGTACGACCACATCTTCTTTTTTTACTTTTGGGAAGAAATACTTTGCCTTCCCTTTTTCCTTATATCCAAGCAGTCCTTTTTCTGTCATCCGGCGCACCATCGTCGCGCTTGTACTCTTACTCCAGCCCGCACGTTCCTCCAAAAGCGGAACGATCTGCATGAGCGACCGGGGGGATTCCTCCCACAGACAGTTCATGACGTGCCATTCGCTGTTTGTCACACGAATTTCTTTTTTCATTGCAGTCTCCTTCCACACATATACCGATCCATGTGTTTTACTTTGTAAACCTCATTATACAATAGAAGGTTTATCATGTCAACCGCATTTCTGAAAAAATCTCGATGCTCCGTTCCAAAATCCCCTTCATATAAGCGATCGTGATCCCATAATTCGTAAACGGAACCTTTTGATCCACAGCGCATTTCATGCGGTACTTTACCTCACGCTCATTCAGCATACAGCCGCCACAATGGATCACGAGGGAATACGGTGACAGCTCCTCCGGAAATTCCCTGCCGGAACTCAACTCGATCTGAAGTTCCTTTCCGGTGTACTTCTTTAACCACCGCGGGATTTTTACGCTCCCGATATCATTGCATTGTCTGTGATGCGTACAGCCCTCAGAAATGAGGATCCGGTCGCCGTCTTTCAAGTGTTTTACTGCCTCCACACCCCGGACTGCGGTCTCCAGATAGCCCTTATACCTCGCCATCAGTATGGAAAATGAAGTCAAGGGAATCTCCGGCGGCACATCCGCCGAGACGGTCTCAAACACCTGACTGTCCGTGATCACAAGGGCAGGCTTTTTCCCGAGTGCCGCCAGCGTCTTTTTGATTTCATTTTCTTTTATGACGATCGCTGTTGCATCCGCCTCTAATATATCACGGATCGTCTGCTGCTGCGGCAGGATCAATCTCCCTTTGGGCGCCGCTTCATCAATGGGAACGACAAGGAGGACAAAATCGGAAGGCTTGAGCAAATCCCCGACGATACGCAGTTTTTCCTCATCCACTGCTGTCATTTTCCCGATCCGTTCTTTGCATTCATGGATTCCCGCCCCGGTGACAGCGCTCACATACTGCTCATTTTTCGCCGGCTCCGGAAGCTCTTCCAACAAATCCGATTTGTTTTTCAAGATCAGATAAGGGAGCTTTTTTTCCTCGAAAATAGCAATCAACTGCCTGTCAGCAGGAAGTAAGCCCTTTGTGCTGTCTGTCACCAGTAACGCAAGATCGGTTCGGTTCAATATCGTTTTTGTCCGTTTTACCCGGAGTTCCCCCAACTCTCCCACGTCATCAAAACCGGGGGTATCTATGATCATGACCGGCCCTAATGGCAACAATTCCATTGCCTTCATGACCGGATCGGTCGTCGTCCCCGGCGTATCCGAGACAACCGCCATCTCCTGTCCGGTTATCGCATTTACCACACTTGATTTTCCGGCATTGCGGCAGCCAAAAAAGCCGATGTGAAGCCGCTCTGCCGAAGGTGTATCATTGAGTCCCATGTCCTTTCATCTCCTCATGCTAACACGATGACGCCATCGTGTTACTCTATTTCTGATTCAGGTGTCAAAAGCCCCTTTTTATTAAGGGGACTGGCAATATACACAAAAAATAATAAGATGAGCAACATTCATGCACGATCGAGTTGAGACTCAGAGAATCGTGGAAGTTTCTGCTGAACACGATTCTCATGGGTTGAGGCTCAACGAAATGCTCCGTGCATGCGTTGCGAAGATATTATTTTTTGCATATTGCCAACACATCTTAAAACTATTATAACCACATATTTTTTTGCTGTCAAATCCGCCAATTCTATGTTATACTAAAGAAAATAACGTTGCGTGGAGGTTACAAATGAATAAGACAGAAATCGCAGAAATCAAAAAATTATTAAAAAAAGAAGACAATGGGATCACCCGGATCTGTGGGTGTTATGTGGATGCGGAGAAAAACCGCCGTTTGGAACTAAAAGAAGCCTTTTTCTCTCTTCCGGAGGAAGAAATGTTTAAGTATTCGGATCTGTTCCGGAAAACGCTTTCCGGTACGCTCGGAAAAAATCTGATGAATATGGAATTTCCTACGGAGCAGGAAACAAATGCAGATGGCAGACAGCGGTTTTTAATGGAGCTTCTCCAGAGCAAACTGGAAAATGATGAATTATTGGAACAATTCTATGATATGGTCATCAAAACCTACGATTATACCGGAAACTTTTTTATCATCCTCATCCATGATGCCTATGACATTCCTTCTGTCACCGCAGACGGGGTTGAAAATTTTGACGCTTCCGACTATGTCTATGATTTTATACTATGCAGTATATGTCCAGTCAAACTTTCCAAGCCGGGTCTCTGTTACAATCCGGAAAAAAACAGCATTGAAGACTGTATCCGTGACTGGCTCGTGCAGCCGCCGGAAAATGGATTTTTATTCCCCGCCTTTAACGACCGCAACACAGATATCCACAGCCTGTTATACTATGCCAAAAATGCCGACGACAGTGATATCGATTTTTCCTATGATCTTCTCGGATGTACGCTTCCGCTTCCGGCAAAAGAACAAAAGGAAACCTTCCAGACGATTGTTGAGGAGTCCCTCGGAAATACATGCGATTATGAGGTGGTAAAAAATATCCATGATAATCTGAACGAGATGATCACGGAAAATAAAGAAAATCCGGAGCCGCTCGAACTTGATCGGGAGGACGTCAAAAAGCTCCTTAATTCAAGCGGAGTTCCGGATGAAAAACTTGAAGTATTTGAAGAAAAATTTACAGAAAATGTCGGGGAATCACAAAAATTCATGGCAGACAACATCGCCAATGTCAGAAAATTTGAATTAAAAACCCCGGATGTGACGATTCAGGTAAATCCCGCCCGTACTGACCTTATTGAGACAAGAGTAATCGACGGTGTTCCCTGTATCGTGATCGAGTGCAACGATCAGGTCGCTGTCAATGGCATCCGTGTGGCAAATCCGACGTGATCGGGGCGCCAAGCGGGCGCCACACTAGACCAGTCGTTCCTCCAGAGCGGCAACTACCGTCTCTAACACTTTGATTCTGGCGTAATATTTGGAATTTGCCTCCACGACGATCCACGGTGCATTTTCTGTGGATGTCCGCACGATCATCTCATCGACTGCTTTTTCATACTCTTCCCATTTGGCACGGTTACGCCAGTCCTCGTCGGTGATCTTCCACTGCTTCGCCGGCGTGTTCTCCCTCTCGTGAAAACGCCTCTCCTGCTCTTCTTTGTCAATATGCATCCAGAATTTCAGAACAATATATCCGGCGTTTGTGAACTGCTCCTCCATATTGTTGATCTCGCTGTAGGCACGGCTCCATTCCTTTTCCGAGGCAAACCCCTCGATCCGCTCAACCAGTACACGCCCATACCATGTGCGGTCAAAGATCGCCATATGCCCCGCCTTTGGTATTTTCTCCCAAAAACGCCATAGGTAATGATGTGCCTTTTCGATATCATTTGGTGCGGCGACCGGTACAACCTCATATCCGCGGGGATCCATTGCCTGTGTCAGACGTTTGATCGCACCGCCTTTTCCGCCGGCGTCCCATCCCTCAAATGCCAGTATGACCGGAACCCGTTTCAGATACATTTTGTTGTGCAGCACAAGCAGGCGTTTTTGTAATTCCTTTTTCTTTCTTTTATATTCTTCTCTCGTCAATGTCTGCTCCAGATCAATTCCCTGCAGTACGCCATTACGGAACTTTTCCGCCTCTGTTTCGGCTGCCGGAGCCGGCTGCTCTGTATCTTCTGCCGGCGACTTGGCTGCTTTTTTTGCTTCCCTGACTGCCTTCTCCATTTTTTCTACCATTGTAGTAACTATTTTGCATGTCGCATACAAGCGGTCTGTCGCTTCTACAACTGTCCACGGAGCATTTGCTGTATCCGTATGGACAAGAATGCGGTCATATTTTTTCAGGCACTTTTCATAATTTTTATTATTTTCTTTATCCTTCTGTGTCACACGCCAACTCGTCTCACTGCTTTTCTGAAGCTTATCCAGTCTTTTTTTCTGTTCTTCTTTGGAAATCATAAGAAAGAATTTCACGATCAGAGTACCGTCCTCCGTGAGCATTTCCTCAAAATCCAGCACATCTTTTTCCGATAAATCCTTCTCATAAAATCCCTTATACCAGCTCTGATCAAAAATATGCATTCTCCCCCGCTCTGCTGTCTTTGTAAAAAAGCGCCAGAAATACGGACGCATGACCTCATCCTCTTTTTCCCGCCCGAGGATAAATACCTTAAATCCACGCGGATCAAGAGACTGTATCATCCGGTTGATCAGCGTCCCCTTTCCCGACGCATCTAACCCCTCAAACACGACCATGACCGGTATCTTTTTCTCTTTGCACTCCCGCTGCAGTTCCCCAAAACGTACCTCCAACCGTTCCATCTTGGAATCATACGTTTTTTTGTCCATTGTCTTATTTACATCGATTTGTCCAAGCATAATGCCACCTCCATTTCCGTCAAACAAAATCCATGATTTTATACTCCGCCATTCAATATTTTCAGCAGATAACTTTTATCCAGAATGTAAGAACTCCGAGGCGTCTTTACGTCATGGGAAGCTTCTCCCTCTCCCCGGATCTCCTCCAACTGCGCGATCCCCTTCTGATAAATCTCTTTCTGCAAAAGTTCCTGCTCTTTTTTCGCTTTCAACTGCTCCCGCTCTCTAAGTTTTTTATAGAATTTTTTTACACGCAGCTGTTTCTCGGCACGCAGTTCAAAATAAGTTTTCTGACGCTGCCTGCTGAACTCTCGCCGCCTGTCACGTTCACGCCATTCCATTTCATTCATAAACTCATTTGTTTTTTCTGTTAAAACCATTTTCATGTCACCCTCCATGATTGCTTCATCACTCTGAACCAACCGTTTCCATATACCTTATCGTAATTACAGCGTAATACAAAGTAATGGAATTGTCAAGTTCCCGTTGAAGTTTCCGTGTCATATGCAAAAAGACTATTGACAATGTTGAATGACAAGATTATAATATAGAATGACAATAATATTTGTCATTTTGTTAAATAATTTTGTCAGCAGGAGGTGTGCTATGATACTACGTAATTGTCTGAAGGTACGCAGAGCCATGCTGAATGTCAACCAACAAGAAATGGGGCGATTATGTGGCGTATCAAGGCAGACGATCAGTTTGATCGAGCGTGGAGACTATTCGCCATCCGTTACCCTTGCTCTGACGATTGCAAAAGTCTGCGGCACAACGGTAGAGGAAATATTTTATCTTCAGGAGGAAAATGGAAATGAATAATACAGAAATAAAGAAAGCAAACCTAAAAGCTATGCCTAAATTCATACTTGTTTTAATTGTCAGCTTGATTGTAGGTGGAGGAGTAGGTTATTTTTCTGCAAAATTTGGTCTTAATACTCTTTCTGACAGCATGAAAAACATCGGAGGGATATTTGGGACTCATATTGCCCCGTGGCTGCTGTTGATCTTGGCAATCATTCTTCCCATTATTTCAATTTTATTTTTTATAAAAGCAAAGAAATTACTGTCTGCTTGGGACGGTGAGGACGAAGCACTGCCGGATGCCGTTGATATAAAACTCTCTGCCATCCTTTGGATTTCAAGCACCGTTTTAATTGTTTCTTATTTTCTGATTGCCGCTTCTTATTCTGGCGGTTTCTCTACATTTGAAAATAAGGAAAACATTGTGCCTTTCTTTGTGGGCATATTTGCTTTCTTCGCTATATTGATCGAAACAGTCGTTATCCAGCAAAAAAGTGTCGATATGGCGAAGAAAATAAACCCAGAAAAGACAGCGTCTGTCTATGATATGAAGTTTCAAAAGAAATGGCTGGATAGCTGTGACGAGGCAGAAAAAATCCTGATCGGAAAATGTGCATCGAAAGCATTCAGCGCAACAAATACTGCGTGTACGTTTTTAGCGGTCGTACTTGCCATTGGTGCGCTTGTCCTTGAAATTGGTTTTCTACCTTCACTTGTCGTATGTCTAATATGGATCGTCAACCAATCTGCATATTACAAAGAAGCGATGAAATACTCCAAGACTGGGAACCGAATTTCATAAAGAGCAAATGGGAGGGTTACAATGGAATATTTATGGATCGTCATTTTGCTTCTCATTTTGTTTTTTATCATCAGGAGAACGAGACGAACGTCGGCAATAATACAACATATTCAAAACAAAAAAAATCAGGAGAAATCAACCATGAAAGAACTAGCAAAACAATTTATCGGAAAAGAGTGCATTATTTACACGATTACATCTATTGACGGAAGCTTACAAGGAATTATAAAAGAAATTTGTGATGGCGGAATGATCGTCGAGTCCCTTTCTGGGGAACGACAGGCGGTCAATCTCGACTTTGTAACTCGCATAAGAGAATATCCAAGGAAAAAGAACGGAAAGAAAAAATCTATTTTTGTTTAATATATTTTTTTATAAGAACTAGGATTATTACTCCAACACTTTTTTTAAATCCATAATGAATTGTGTTTGTTGTTTCTTTAAAAAAGATTTTACAAATGGTTTCATAAAAAACTTTTTAGCTGTTACATCTTCTGTAAAATCTATTTCTGTTTCTTTTCCTTTAGAAACAAAAATGCCGATCCAATGTCCTTTCATATTGCTGTTTTCCATATCAAACTCCCATCGTTTGTATGGTTCTACAACAGTAACCGTAAACACAGTAGAGTATCCATCTTTCGTATATTCGATAAACTTTTTTTCATTTATTACTTCTGTTTTACTCAAGTCACTTCGCCATGTGCTATACTTTTCAACAGCTAAAACAGTTTCCCAAACTTTATAAATATCACTACTAAAAGTTTCTTTTATATTTAAATTTCCCAATCAAGCCCCTCCATTCTCTGCGTTATATCCATTGGATAAATGCTGTTTTATCGTCACTATTATACCCTGCCTTCCTGTAAAAATCCAAGGTGCTTTCTTTCTTAGATCCTGTGAGCAGCATCATTTTATAGCAGTTTTCTTTTATGGCAATCTCTTTAGCATAATTTAAGCACTGAGTTGCCAGTCCTTTATTTCTGTATCTTTCATCCGTTATCACATTTTCAATAAAAGCATATGGCTGTTGGTTGTGCGTCAGATTTGGAATGATGACACAGACACAGGAAGATACGATTCCATCATTTTCTTCTGCGACAATTATATGATGGTTTTTATCCTGAAAAACAGCATCCCAAATCTGCAATAGTTCAGTGGTCTTTTCCGGCATAGGATTATTA
This sequence comes from Roseburia sp., assembly GCA_023664685.1. GTDB lineage: Bacteria > Bacillota > Clostridia > Lachnospirales > Lachnospiraceae > Eubacterium_F. The sequence continues at coordinate 13,663 of JAMPFC010000014.1, forward strand.
TGTAACTGCATATAAAGTTTTAATAAACCATCTAAATCTTCTTTTACAATTTCTCTAATCATACATTTTTCCTTTTCTATTGTCCATTCTGGCTATTATTAAGTGGATATCTTTCATGGATTGGTTAAATAATTTCTTAATACAATTACCCCGTATAAGCCTCCTCTGCACCATTTGCAAAATTCTGTTTTTCAAGCCACAGTTTTTCTTCTTCCGTTTCGGGAAGATCTATGCGCTCAATTTTAAAAATAACCGGGCGCGTACCATCATTACAGCAGGCAATCATCATTCGTTCATCATTCGTCCACTTGTGCATAATGGAACCGCCTTGAAGTGCTGTATATACATATCTGCTGATCGCATCCCACGCCTCACCACAAAACTTTCCATTCATTAGATGATAAAAGTCGTCCTGCTCATTCGTCCTTTTCAATAAAAATGTATCTCCGGCCTTAAAGAATGGACAGGCTCCCGATTTAGGATCGGCCAGATATTTCTCTTGGTACTCAGGAAAAACCTTTGTCTCCAATACGGTTATTTTACATTCGTGCTGCATAAATTGTGTTCCTCCCTCCATTTATATTTTCTCTTAACTATATAACTTCCAACGATAAACTCTCCCATATATTAAAACCATCCTCACAACTTACAAGTTATGATTCTGTTTTAATTAAAATCGTACCAATGATATAACCACAATCCCATGACTGATAATCTTCTGTATCAAATCGGGTGACAGGATGTTTAAACACTACTCCAAAATCATCAATATCATAAGTAAGCAAATCATCTATGGTAGTCGTTTTCAAAAAATCAGGTAACTCTTCTTCAAATACTTCCCCATATATTTCTTTTTGAAAATTTGGTATTGCAAAAAATTTCCCACATATCATAAAATCAACTAATGTTTTATTGTTTTTAACAATTATTTCACTATCTGGAATATTGTAAGCCATTTCTTCTATTCTGATCTTCATAGGATTTACACCAACAGACATAAAAAAATCATTTTGTTTCTGGGATAGCTGTTTAATAAATTTCGTATTAACCGCATTATCTATCGAGTAGTCATTTTTCAAATATAGTCGTTTTGTAGCCTCTACATCAACGTCAAGTACCCACGGAAAAAACTCAAATACCATCTCTTTTTCACCTCCAAAATCTGGGTTTACTCATATAACTTCCCTAAAGAAATACTGCCCCTCTTGGATGCTGCCACAAATTCAGGCTGCTTTTGCACCGATTGATAGAGCTTAGGGAGAACATCTTGGGCAAGATCAGTTGAAATGTTCAAATCAAGTCTCTTTGCCACTTCTTTTTGCAGTTCTGCATAGCTTGGCATTTCATCCCCATATGCATCTTCATATTGTTCACGTCCCTCGGCTTCCAATGATGGCGCTTCTTCTTTCAAAAGAGAACGATCCTTAACGTATTTTATGTTCAAGTAATTATGCCACGAATATGCGCAGTTCAGTTCCAGTTCCAATAAATCCTTAACGCTGTCAGACACCCTGCCGCATTCGTTTTCCGAAAAGTTTATATACCCAACACTTTCGTCGCATAGCAAAACATAATATCCGCCACAACCATCTTGAGCGAAAACATTTCCGTCTATGCTGTATGTGTATTTGTCATTAAGATCAGATAAAGATAGAAAGCACTCCAAAATATCCATAGAACATAACGCTGCAACACGCTCATAAAAAGCTCTTTCACTTAAAATAATATCAAAATAATGCCCCTGAACCTTTTTGGAAGAATCCGGCTCTTTGACTTTGAAAAATTTATCTAATATTCCCATTGAGCGGCACGTCCTTTCAAAATTATATTTTATCTCCTGTTCCCAATTTCTGCCAAAGCTGTTTTTTCCTCTTTTATATGGCTAAATTATACCATAATTACCCCCGCTTTTCAATCGTTCCATGTCAACTTGGTATTCATCATCAATAAGAAGATAATTGACCTTATGTTTCTGACACTGTTCCAATATTTTGGCATTATCCCGAAGTACTGTCTCGATCGTACATTCCTCATCCTCCCCTCTATTTTCCACAACACTTGCATACTTTTTTATATCACTAAAATGATCCGTAATATATTTATTACTCATAACTAAGCAATAATATTTTATGTGTTGCAAATACTCCGGCTCAAAATCTTTCGCCCACTCAAACGGAATATAACATCCTTCAACAATAAGATTTTGCTCATTTTCAATCGCTGTTTTTACCATTTCACACACGATCGGCCATAAATAATCCGTCAGAGCTTTTTCATCACTAACAGGAATAAGTGTGGTGTTTCCGCTGCGAATAAGCCCCATCTTTAAATGGTCTATGGATAGATACGGATACTTATATTCTTCAAGTAATTTTTGAGCAAGTGCGGTCTTCCCGGTGTGGGATGCTCCCATTATTAAAATGATCATTCGATCCCTCCTCTAAAAGCAAAGCATCTGGATCTTTATTCCAAATGCTTTTAAATAAATCGTATTTTTTTCTCTACATAAAACTAATGATCATTTCTTTTGCTTCATTCCATAAATCCTCTGGACACTCCTCTTTAAACTGAGCATTCCTTGCGCCAACATCCAGCATCTTTGCCTGATCACACAAAATCACTCCCGTTGTCTGTGTGCGTTCATCCAATTCTATATGAAACGGATGCTTTTTATTGGTGTTAGTGATAGGACAAACCAATGCCAATGAGCTGTGATGATTCAAAATATCATTACTCAAGACAAGTGCCGGTCTTCTTCCACTCTGTTCATGCCCCTTTTGGGGATTAAAATCCATAACGATTATGTCACCTTGTTTATAATTTACCACTGTTCATTCCCTACTGGATCACCCACATCAACCTCTTGCGTACTTTCGACATAAATTTCGTCAATCGGTTTTTTGTAGAATGTTTCCAACCTTTCTTGTAAATTAAGATATTTAGGCTTATTGACTTTTTCAATCGTCATTTTCCCATCACATACACTTATTCCTATCGTATCATCTTCTTTTAAATTCATTTGTGATAATACTTCTTTTGATAATCGGATTCCCTGACTATTTCCCCATCTCCTTACTGTAGTTTTTGTCGTAAAGTTTATAATTTTGTCGCTAGTCATCCCATTGATTTTCATTTCCATGTCATCCCTGTCTCTCTGTTCGTTTGTATACTATCCTATGTGTACATTGGTATCTTTGTATTTTAACTTTATATATGATGGAATATATATCTTATCATAAGTATATACAAAGTATATCCGCATGTCAATAAAATATTTAAAAATCTATTTCAAAATAGAAATCGTCGCAGAAAGCTCATCCGTCACACCCGTCCCTGTCAGGGTATACATAAGAGGAAGTTCTTCTTTTTCTGCGGTTTCCTCTTCCTTCTCCTCATCTGCCAAAACACTCTTGGAGTCCCCATATTTTTCTTCTTTTTTGTCTTCCAATGCCTTTTCGCGTGCCTTTCGTTCCTGTTCCCGAAGTTCTTCCTTTTCCTCCTCCATGCCTCGCTCAGTTTCTTCTTTATAATCCACTGCTCTCCCTGTAAATTCTGTAACATAGCCCATTGCCCGGTTCATCGTCGAGATATCACCCCTTCGCTCCGCCTCACGGTATACCCGCATAGGAACCTCTGTCATTTTTATATTTGTCCCAGCGCCTAACAGCCCCTCCATCGTTTTTAAATTCATATCTATGTCCCCCTTTACCATATTTTTTGTAGTTATCTTCTATTTCGTCCTCTCAGCCCAGTGGATTAGAACAATGTCTTATACGGTTGTTTTTATGTCATGAACGCCCATCCGGAACAGACGGAGGGATGAGGATTGAAATAGAAAAAATACCGTTTTCTGTCTCCAAATCAGCAACTCCGTTATATTTCAGTACTGTATCACGGATATTCGATAATCCAATTCCTCTCATTCCCGTTTTTCTTTTCTTTGAAACATAAGTCTCCTGTATTTTCTGCAAATGAGTTCCATTCTTTATTTTTAATAGAAAAAAATGACCAGACATCCCGGCCTGTATCTCAACAAATTTTTCCGATGGCTGGTTCAATCTACTGCACTCCTCGATGGCATTATCAAGAGCATTTCCCATTATGATACAAAGATCGATCTCCTCCAAAGGGCAGCTCTTCGGAATCTGCATATGGCAATCCCACCTGATCTCCTTCTCTTTGCACTCCCTTTGTTTTTGACACAACAGGGCATCCAAAGCCTTATTTCCCGTAACGGTTTCATCCGCCCCGAATGCTCCAAATACAGCCATCTGCTCCAGATAATGCGCCATCTTTTCATATTCCCTGTTCTTTAACAATCCCGACAGACTGATCACATGGTTTTTTATGTCATGCCGCAATTTCTCCATCTGGTCATACTGGTTCTCAAGTGCCCGGTATCCCTTCACTTCCCATTCATACTGCTCTCGTTTTCTCTGCTCCCATTCAAGCTTTTCCATGCCAAAAAAACAGCCGCCCGATGCACATAAAAAAATCAGCGTCAACAGACAGACTGCACCATGACTGAAAAGTTGATTATAATATAAACTGTAATTTTCGCCGCCCCAAAACAAAACTCCGCTGCTTGCCCCCTGATTGTAAAGATCGATAATAACAATCATGACCACAAACGGAACGGTCTGAAGGATATACCACTCCCTGCACTTTTTCTCAAAAACAGCATCAAACCATTTCAGCAGAAAAAGACTGCTCACTGCAGTAGTCACAGCTTTCACAAAAAATTTCTCATTTCCCTCCCAAATGTCTGGAAGCGGATTACTCTCCTGTTTTACAACATGCCGGAATACCAGAACAAAAATAGATACAAACGACTCCAAAAAATTCCATACGAGCATTTCCGTCAGAATCAAAAGGACTGCCAGCCATATTCTCTTTTCAAACTGCGTCTGAAAAAACAGCAGGATCATCCCTGTAAAAAATATATGCCATGACAGCGTGCAGATAATATAAGGAAGCCGCCCTGTTCCACTAAGATTTCCGAAAAAAATATACCCGAGAAAAAGCATCACCACTAACACGATCTCCCTCATCCGAAGCCTCATAAAATCCCTCCGTTCCGCTTCATATAACAGAGCATTTTCTTACAAAATTCCGCATATCTCCTGCGTGAGATCAAGATCCGTTCTTCATTATCTAAAACTGCCTCTTGGCGATCATAGCCGCTAATATGCCGGAGATTTACAAAAAAACTTTTATGGCACCGGAAAAAGTCTTTGTCACATAACCGGTTTTCAATACTCCCAAGCTGCTCATAACAGACAAAAACATCTTCTTTTCCGTGTATCAAAATCTTTCTCCCTCTCGCCTCAAAATAATAAATATCCTCCAAAAATAATTTCTTTTTTTCCCGCTCTTTCTTTATGATGATAAAGCCCTGCTCCTCCTGTCTGTCTTTCATGATTGCCCTCTGCAGTACATGCCTCAGTTTTTTCTCATCGACTGGTTTTACCAAATACCAGAACGCATCCACCTCATATGATTCATATATATATTTCCTGCTTGATGACAAAAAGATTAAAATTTTTCCAACCGCTCTCTCTCGGCACACTTTTGCGACCTCAATGCCATCCATCCCCGGCATGATAATATCCAGAAAAATAATATCAAACTGCTCCGATGCCTGCAACAGTTCCGCCCCGCTGTGAAAGCGGCGCATCACACATGGGATCTGCATTTCCTCAAGCACTCCCTGTATCTTTTTGCAAATTCCAATATTTTCCACTACCTCATCATCGCACACTGCGACTGCTAACATTATGACCACCTGCCTTCCCATATTGATATCGGCAAAAACTGCCCTCTGTCTCTGCCGGATGTCATAAACGGTCGTTTTTCTGTCACAAACGAAAATAACCGGTAAGTTACAGGAACAGACACAGGTCGGTCTGCGAACGGTTTCCTGCGGTTTACCGGTTATTTTATGAAATAATAATTCAGCAAAAGCTGTGTTATGCCTTTTTGTTATAATTGATCAGGCAGCCTTTCAGGATGATCTCGCGCTCATCGTCTGTCAGCGCTCCGAGACGAAGCTCCATCTCTTTCATGCCTTTATTTGCCACATAAGCCTTTACGGTATCACTCTTTTCCTGAATTGCCTTTTTGATATCCTTTACAAAGATATAATCGTCCTTGTCAAAAGGAAGTTCTCCGTCAAATACAAACGGAAGCATTCCCCAGTTGATCAGATTGGAACGGTATCTCTTTGTCGCATATTCCCTTGCAATATTTGCCATTCCGCCGAGAACCCTCTGGCAGCTCGCCGCCTGTTCTCTCGCCGAACCATCGCCCGGTTTTACCGCAAAGATCACACTTCCAATTTCGGTCTGTTCCGGAACAACATCAAACGTTTCAGAAACTGCGGCATACACATTTTTCAACTCCGGATCGATAGCATAAATGTCTTCTCCGGCAAGACGTGCTTTCTCCGCCTTCTGCACCTCTTTTGCTTTTCCGACATATGCCGGATCTTTTCTGGAAAGCGTAAACTCCGCCAGACCAAGTGGATTGGAACGGTAAGAAGAAGTTTCCCCGGAAGGAATCAGCTCATCGGTTGTCGTAACCGGATCATGGATCATCGAAACCGCCTTTAACAGCACATGGTCGGTCAATGGGAACATTTCCGGCCAGTCCACGATATTCGGGCCAAATTTGATTTCTACCGACGGATCTGCTTTTCCTGTGCCATCATAAACACGGTTTTCATAAATGCTCTTATCAAAGAAATATTTCGGCTTTTTGAAGTTCACATCGACGTCTGTCGCCGCCGTCAGATAGCCCTGATTTGCCGCTGTGGCTGCGATTGAACGAGCATCCATAAGCGCCACGGAGGCAATCTGTCCGCTCGTCACTTTCGACCCCTCACGGTTCGGGAAATTACGTGTCGAGTGGCGGATGCTGAGACCCTTATTGGATGGTACATCCCCGGCGCCAAAACATGGGCCGCAGAATGCAGTACGCACGGTCGCTCCTGTCGCCATCAGATCTGCGATCGAACCATTTTTCACAAGTTCCATAAATACCGGCTGGCTTGCCGGATATACACTCAATGAAAATTCATCCGCGCCGATAAATTTGCCGCGGAGGATATCTGCCGCATCACAGATATTTTCAAAACCGCCTCCGGCACAACCGGCGATCACGCCCTGCTCCACATACAATTTTCCGTCATGGATCTTATCGGTCAGGGTAAAATCAATATCTTTGTTATTATCAAGGCTCACTAACGCCTTCTTTTCCACATCACGCAAAACATCTTCAAGATTCTCATTCAGCTCTTCGATCGAATATACGTTGCTCGGATGGAATGGCATTGCGATCATCGGTCTGACCGCCGACAGATCCACCTCGACAACACCGTCATAATATGCCACCTTCTCCGGTGCGATCTCAGCAAAATCCCCACTCCTGCCATGAATATCATAAAATTCCTTCACCTGACTGTCTGTGCGCCAGATCGAGGAGAGGCAAGTCGTCTCCGTCGTCATTACATCAATACCGATCCGGTAATCCACACTCAGATTATCGATTCCATCCCCGATAAATTCCATGACCTTATTATTTACATATCCATTTTCAAACACAGCGCCAATGATCGCCAGAGCAATATCCTGCGGGCCAACGCCCTTCTCCGGCTTGCCGGTCAGATGAACCGCTACGACACCCGGCATCGGAATGTCATATGTCTGCTCCAAAAGCTGTTTTACGATCTCCGGGCCGCCCTCGCCCATCGCCATCGTACCGAGCGCCCCATATCGGGTGTGGCTGTCAGAGCCAAGGATCATTTTCCCACCGCCAGCCAGCATTTCCCTTGCAAACTGATGGATCACTGCCTGATGAGGAGGCACATAGATGCCGCCATATTTTTTGGCGCAGGAGAGACCAAAGACATGGTCGTCCTCATTGATCGTCCCGCCTACTGCGCATAGGCTGTTATGGCAATTCGTCAGCACATAGGGTACTGGAAACTTTTCAAGTCCCGACGCTCTTGCGGTCTGAAGGATTCCCACAAATGTTATATCATGGGAAGTCAGTTTATCAAATTTTATTTTCAACTGATCCATATTTCCGGAAATATTGTGCGCCTCCAAAATGTGGTATGCCATCGTACCTTTTGCCGCTTCTGCTTTGTCCGTTTTGGCACCAGTCTTTTTTTCCACTGCCAGAAGTGCCTCGCTGCCATCCGGAATCAATTCCGTTCCATTTACAAGATACGCCCCGCCTTCATATAAATTTATCATCTGTCTCTCTCCTTTACTACAAAATCAATGGATTCATTATCCCTTTCAACATCCCGATTCAATATTATACTTCCAAACACAAAATATTGCAAATAGATTTTAAAACTCCTGCATTACCTGCATTTCGCTCCCCGGCATCCCGCCCTCCTGCATTTCACGCATCACTTCCCGCTCAGCCTCCTCCTTAAAGCTGTCGATCGTCTCCTGATTTAAAATCGGAAGCTCATCCAGTGACTCAATGCCAAAATAGCGCAGAAACTCTTCCGTTGTAGCAAACAAAATCGGACGCCCCGGCGCATCCAGACGCCCCGTCTCGCAGATCAAACCGTATTCGATCAGTTTATTGACTGCATGGTCACATTTGACCCCTCGTATCTTCTCGATCTCAAGCCTTGTGATCGGCTGCTTGTACGCCACAATGGAAAGCGTCTCAAGCATGACATCGGTAAGCACATGCTTCTTCGGGACATGCGCCACCTTGATCAAATACTCATACATTTCCGGCTTTGTACAGAGCTGAAACGAACCATCAAGCTCAATAATGCGGATTCCCCGGTCTTCCTCTTCATATTTTGTCATCATATTCCGGATCAGCCGCCGGACGGTATCATCGTCATGTTCCACCGCCGCCGCGATCCGCTCTACCTCAACTGCCTCTCCCATCGTAAATAAAACCGCTTCAATTACCGCCTCTAATTCCTTTATATTCAAAATAATTTCCTCTCTTTCCGGCAATATATCCCCTGACCGTTACGCCTCTTCCCGGTATGTGATCAGAATATCATCAAAAATATTTTTCTGCACGATGGAAAGCTTCCCTACTTTCATCATCTCCAAAATACCAAGAAACGTCACAATAACATATGTTTTTCCTGCCCCATTCTCCAACACTTTCCGAAAGCTGAACGTCCTGTGCTTTTTCGCATAGTCCTCAAGAAAGACAATGTGATCCTCCAGACTGATCTCCTCTTTTTCAATCTCGCCAAACTTACTGCGGATCGGGTCGATCTTGTCCACCTGTTTTTTCATTACCGAATTGAAAATCCCCTGCAGTTTTGCGAGAGTCACGTCACTCAGCAGTTCTTCAATCGGCACTTCCTCTTTAAAATCCCGGATCTCCTCCGGAATCGAAGGTTCTTTAAAGATCATTCTTCCGGCATCGATCTGCCGGTCTTTTAACTCAAATGAAGCATATTTGTACATCTTGTACTCAAGGATCCTTTCCACAAGCTCCTGTCTTGGGTCCTCATATTCTTCTTCCTCTTCCTCCTCCGGCGGGAGAAGCATCTTGGATTTGATCCGGACAAGCGTCGCTGCCATGACGAGAAACTCACTCATCACATCCATGTCCCTTGTCTCCATCTGTTTTATGTAATCCAAATACTGCTCGGTGATCAGAACAATCGGAATATCATAGATATCCACTTTATTTTTCTCGATCAGATGTAAAAGCAGATCAAGCGGCCCCTCAAAGACCTCCAGTTTGACCGGTATTCCCATGTTCCTCACTTCCTCTTTTCTTCCACAAATTATATCCCGTCCAAAAGCCTACGCACTTTAGTATAACTTATTTTGGTCATTCAAGCAAGAAAAAAAACGGCCTGCAGCCACGGAAATCAATTTTAAATGACGACTGTTCTTGAAACAGGTAAACTTCGTACAAAAGCGGGAGTATTTTCCCTGCTGCTGTACGAAGTTTTACTAGTACTCCCTGAACAGCCGTCATCAAAAATTGATTTCCGTGGTCTGCAGCTGACTAAACTTGACAGACCGTTCATTTTTTCTATTTCTAATGAATCGTCACATAGAGATAAAGCAGATAATCCTTTTCGTTCTGGTGGATCGTCACCCTTACTAACGTACTTCCTTTCTTCTTTCCAGTGTACTTTCCTTTTTTATTCACCGCCAATATCTGTTTGTCGATCGGCTCATACGTTACTTTGGACGTTTTTCGCAAGTCATAGACATCGATCCGGCTGGATTGGTTCAATAGCCTTTTCTTGGCAATAAGTACCGTCGGGGTGCGGATCACCTTCGACTTAAAGTTCGTCAGCTCATCGGCATTCTTGAACTTCTTCTTTACCCTCACGTCAACCACCAGACGGTTTGTGTAAATGCCCTTCACTGCCGCAAACGTAATCCTCGCCCGCCCCGGCTTTTTCGCCCGGATCACGCCCTTTTTGTTCACCGTGGCTACTTTCTTATTCGAGGAAACACAGACGATCTGGGCGCCTTTGCATTTCATGAGCTTGAGTTTCGCCTTCGAGTTCTTTTTCATGAACTTAATGACCTTGAAGCCGGGAATCTTATATGCCTTTGCCAGTTTTAAAAGCTGTTCGTACGTGTACTGGCTTCCTGCCTCCCACAGCCTGACGTCGACCGCTGTCTGGCTGTTCTCTGACAGTTTTTTCCACTCTTTCTCGCCGGACACCAAAATATCTCTGGTCAAATCTGTCACCTCGGTAATGATGTTCCCGCTTGGGTCTTTCACATGCTGATCCACAAATTCATCCGCCGCTGTCTGCTCTTCTTTGGTCAGATCTGGCGGAAGGGTCGGCGCCGGCTTCGGAGTCTGTCCGGAAATGTCCGGAGACGGGTTATCCGGCAGAACAGGGTTCTGCGAAATGGAAGGAATCACCGCGTTCTGGGTGACTACCGGCGGGGTCTGTGATGTACTACTGGCGGTAGCTATCGGCAGAGTAGGTGTGGCGACCGATGGAAGATTGGAACTAGCCGGTTCTGTCGGGGAAAGTTCCGGCGGAGTCGGCTGTGTCGGTTCACTGCCTGAAGCCGGGGTCTTGGTGGCTACCGACGGGGTGGCTGTTGCATCCGGTTCCGGGGTAGGTGTAGGCGTCGGTTTTGGTGCAGGGGGCTGTTCATTTATTGTTCCATTCGAACCCACAGTACCTGCCGGTGACCAGACTTGGGATGATAGATCTAAATGCAAAGCGGGACGCACCGTGACACTATAATTGCTAACACTGCTACCACTCTTATATACATACCCACTGAAATTCACATAGGATGCATAAGAACCACTAAGGCTGCCCGGCGACCGCAGCCACCATACTCCATTTCCATTCGTCGTATTCGTCCCAGCACCTTGTGCCTTTGTATAAGCAGTATTTACCGCTTCCCTTGTATCTATGGCATCTACTGTTTTGGTAAAACCATAAGATGTGTTCGTTGCCTCGTTAAGAGAAAGCAGATACACTTTATCTACGGTATTGTTTCCGCCTTCTGTACCATTTGGATTATCCTCATTAACCACTGTCATATCTCGAATTGCTTCCTGCTCAGTTTGGTTAAATGCCTTGTTCAGAAAGTCATCTGCATCATAGCCATTCAGCCAACTGCGCATCGTACATGTCTCCCATGTGACATTTGTATTTGTATCGTTATACTTCTGACAATCCAGATTCTGATCCGCTAACAGAAACGCATCATCCCCATCTACTGACAATACTCTCCATTTAATCGGCATTTTTTTATAATACTTTTCGTTCCGATAAATCATCTCCGTCCCATCCGAATCCAGATACACTTCCCCATCCACCGAATTTTCCGGAACTGATATTGGCTCATATTCGTCCTGCCAATAATTTCCAAGCCACACGCAGTCCCATGTAGTCATACCACCGGATATCTGAGGATTTTTTAGTCCATATTTTTCTGATTCTGATGCCAAAAGTTTCTCGGAACTTGTTCCATCGGAACTCACAGTACCTGCCGGAGACCAGACTGAGCGAGATGATAAATCTAAGTGCAGGACAGGACACACACCATTTCCACCATTATTACCAACAAAAATCCCATCCTTTGCCAGATATCCTAAAGCATTCACAAAGCATGCGTGACCTTTGGTTTGGCCCGGCGATCGTAACCACCACGTCCAATAAGTCGTACTTTCGGCATTACTTATAGGACTTTGCTCCATCTCCCCTCCTACTGCCACATAATCTGTAATTAGCATCTTTCTTACATCCGTAGCATTTGTCGCCAAGGAAAAACCATACTCCCTACTCAATGCTTCACTAATCGAGAGAAGATAAATTTTATCTGTCGTATCGTTTCCTCCTGCTATATTAAAATCCGGATTATTCTCATTGACCACGATCGTATCTCGAATTGCTGACTGCTCCGTTTGGCTGAATGCTTTGTCCCTAAAATTGTTACTTCTATAATCCGTTCCGCATACATTTTCATTTTCGTCATAGCCATTCAGCCAACTGCGCGTTGTACATTTTTCCCACGTAACATCTGCAAATTTATCATTATATCTCTGCAAATCTAAACATTTGTCAGCCATGAGAAACGCATCGTTCCCATCTACTGACAATACCCTCCATTTGATCGGCATTTTTTTATAATATTTTGATTTCCGATAAATCATCTCCGTCCCATTCGAATCCAGATACACCTTCCTATCCTCCGGATTTTCCGGAGCTGTTATTGGCACATATTCATCCTGCCAGTAACTTCCAAACTCCACACAATCCCATGTAACAATCCCCTGTTCATTCCGAACCGGATTACTAAGACCATAACTTCCTCCACCCTCTGCCGCACACACTTCCACCCCTCCCCCCGGCAGCAGCCCTGCCAACATAGCAGCTACCAAGATCAACGCACCCGGTTTGCGTATTTTCGCCCTTATCATATCTTGGTTTCCTCCTTTCTTCCGTCCAAAAAGAAAATGATATCTTATTCTATTATCATAGCATAAGATATCATTTTGTGTCAAAACATATCAAGGTGAATCCACAGAAATGAATCTGCGGAAATCAATGTTGAATAACTACTATTCAGGAAATACCAGTAAAATCTTGTGTGGTAACAGGAATATTTTCAGATGAGAACCTTATAAACCGTCGGTTCTTAGGCTGCGAGGTGCGACTTTTGCACAAAGTGCGGAAGGCGCATCGTGCAGCCTTAGTACCGCTACGTGTTTATCTAGCGAAAGCGGGTTCGAGGCGGAAAATATTCCTGTTACCACACAAAGTTTACCCATTTCAAAAATTGTAGTCACTCAACATTGATTTCCATGAGGTGAACCACCGAGACTTCCGGCGGATTAAAAAAACGCAGGCGGATGTGGTGGGTTCCCAGTCCCCGCGAGAGAACCATATAAGCCCCGTTCTCCCGGAAAAGCCCGGCATCGTATTTGGGAAAAAGGCGGAGTGCCGGATCAATGACGCCGCCGAGCAGCGGAAGTTTGGCGATCCCGCCATGCACATGTCCCGACAGCACAAGGTCTGCCCCCCATTCACGATACGCCGGAAAATATTCCGGATCATGCGCCAGTAAAATACGCACTTCCTCTGTTCCGGCGGCGCCGAGCAGCATTTTCATATTCTCTGCGCCAAACTCCCGCTTCTGCCAGAACTTATGATAGAACTCCTCCCCAATATCAAGCCCGTAAATGCCGATTTTTCGGTTCTTTAAAAAAAGGAAGCTGCTGCTGTTACCGAGCCAGACGACCCCCGCCTTTTTCAGCCGGTCGATATACTCCGGATATTCCGCCATCCGGATCTCATGATTTCCCGGCGCATAATAGACCGGGCAAAACGAAACAAGTTCTTTACACAAAGCAAGGCAAGAGTCCATCCCCTTGCCATTTTTTACCGTCATATCGCCCGCTATACAGATCATATCAGGCTTTTGCTCTCTCACCGCCCGGAGCAGTCTGCTGTTTTTCGTTCCAAATGTATTGGCATGAAGGTCGGTCAGCATAACGATCCGAATTTCTTCGCTTTCGCTTTTTTTTTCGCTTTTTCCCCCTCCGTCTCCCTGCCCGGCACCGATCTCATAGTGTTCTGTTTTCAGCATATAATTGGAACCGTACCCATACAGAAGCAAGCCTGCGATAAAGACTGCCACAACCGTTATGATCACAACCATACCTTCCTCATTCCTGAATCCTTTACAATTCCTCGTCGTCCTGCTCGGCAAACGCAATGTTCGTACCGTGGTCAGCCACACGTTCAAGATTGCTCAGAAGATCCGTAAAAATCATCGCCGCGTGCGGCTCGCATTTATTGTTCGCCAGACGGTGAACATGCTTTTTCTGGAGTTTCTTTTCCATTTTGTCGATTTCGTTCTCTAGCTGCAAAATATCCTCTGCATGCGTTTCATCGCCTGTCACGAACATATCGATTGAAAACTCAAGAAGCTGCGTGACCTTCTCAAACATTTCCCGCAATTCATTCTGCGCCTTCTTCGTAAATTTCAGATTATTTGACATTGTCGTCTTGGCAAAATCTGCGATATTTTCCGCGTGATCCCCGATCCGCTCGATATCGTTTACGACATGGAACATCGCACCAAGCTGCTTGCGGTCTTGGATCGGAAGGGATAACTGGTTTACCTTTACGAGATAATTGGAAATTTCTGTATTTAAATAATCGATCACTTTTTCCTTTTTATAAACTTCCTTGAGTGCTTGCTCATTCTTATTTAAAAGCGCATCCATTGAACGTCCGAGATTGTTCACTGCCATCGTACCCATCCGCTGTACCTCACTGACCGCCTGCGGAAGCGCAGTCGTAAGATTGAAAATGGTATGCTTTCCGATGAATTTCAGCTCCATTCCGTGAACCTCTTCATCTTCACCCGGTACGAGAAGATACGAAAGACGGATCAAAAGCTTACTGCATGGGAACAGGACGATCACTTGGAAAATCTTAATGATCGTATTGATATTTGCCACGTCACGTCCCGCACGAAGCCCGGCATTTGCGGTGGAAGCAGTGAGACTGTGGATCGCAGCCATGATCCCCTCTCCCCATAGTCCTAAGAGCGCCATGACAATGATCAAGCCGATGACGTTAAATGACAAATGGAGCATCGCAGCGCGTTTTGCATCTTTCGTTCCGCTCAGGCTTGCCAAAAATGCCGAACCACAGGCGCCGATATTACATCCCATAATGACATAATAACATATGTTCAGATCCATCAGCCCCGACGAGGCGAGGACGATAAGGATACCAACCGAAGCGGAGGCACTCTGTAAAATAGACGTCGCCACAAATCCGATCAGTACTGCAACAAACGGATTCGTCAGGCTGCCAAACATATTTTTGATCGCCGTCACTTCATTTAACTTGTCCACCGATGAGGACAGCGTAGACATGCCAAAAAACAATACGCCAAATCCAAGCAGAACCTCACCGACCCGTTTTACCATCGGTTTTTTGATAAACATGACCATGATCACGCCGATGATGATAAAAATCGGGGCGACCGCATCCAGTTTGAAAGACACAAGCTGTCCGGTCACAGTCGTACCGATATTCGCTCCCATGATCACACCGACAGACTGCGACAGGTTCATCAGCCCGCTGTTTACAAAACTGACAACAAGTACCGTCGTGGCATTGGAGGACTGGATGATTCCGGTGAACACAATACCAAGTAAAAGCCCCATAAATGGATTTGTCGTCAATTTCTCAAGTATGGTACGCATCTTTCCGCCGGCGACCTTCTGAAGCCCGTCGCTCATAAGCTGCATTCCATATAAAAACAAACCAACTCCCGCCATGATCTGTAATGCTAATTCCATTCTTACTCCTCTTCTCCGGTATGAAAAGAAATCCGAGACAAAATCTGCCTCTGCCCCCTAGTCTTTCATACCGTAATATCGTATCTCATTTTGTAACAACTCACATGCTTATACTTTAAACTATTTTTACCATTTATACAAGACAATTTTTCATTTTCTGTCGAACGTGAAAGTATTTTTCTGCTGAAAGTAAATGGATGCCTTCTTTTTATCCTCCTCCATCTGCCGCATCAACGCCTCCATATCCGCAAATTTTCTCTCACTCCGCAAAAAAGCACACAATTCCACACAGATCGCTTCCCCATACAATTCCGAGTCAAACTCCATGATATGCGTCTCAGCCCCAACCTTATTTTCCCCGGGGATCGTCGGTTTTACTCCGAGATTCGTAACCCCATGATAAACCTGTCCGCGCGCACGGATCTGAGAGGCATACACGCCAAACGGAGGCAGGAGTTTATCCGAAGAAATGATCTGGTTCGCTGTTGGCATATGAAGTCTTCTGCCGCCGATCTGGTTCCCGTGGCACACCTCGCCATAGATCAGGTACGGATGTCCGAGCAAGGCATTGACACGCTGGATATCCCCTTTTTTTAGTTCACTGCGAATCCTTGTACTGCTCACCACATCCCCATACATCCTCTTTTTCGGAAAAACATTCAGTTCATATCCATATCTTTTACTGTATTTTTGGAGAAGCGCCACGTCCCCTTCACGGTTATGCCCGAAGCGGAAATCCTCTCCGACCGAGATCACCTCTGCCCCGCACTCACCGGCTAACACCGTCTCCACAAACATTTCCGGAGACATATGGGACAGCGTTTCATCAAACGGACACTCGATATAAATATCGATTCCAAGCCGCTCTGCCAGATACCGTTTCTCGGCAGAAGTGTAGATCCCCGGCACATCCCCGAAAGAAAATGTAAATAAAACCTTTTTTAATTTATCATACCGGCTGATGGAATCGATCAACAGCCGGTGTCCGCTGTGCAAACCGTCAAACTTGCCGATACAGACTGCTGTACCGTTCAGCGCAAAGGGTCTTTCCTTCAAAATCATCATCGTCTGCTACCATGCCTTTCCCTGTCTGCCTGCAGAAAGCCTTATCCTTCTATATGATTAAAAAACATCTTTTCATTGATAAACGCACTCCGGGAGCTGTCATAACGGTAAAGCGCATAAAAACGCCCTTCTGCGTCATACATCCGCACCATACTGCCATCGCAGGCACTGCTATAACCGGCACTGCCATGACTGGCAGGGGCAGAAACTTCGCACAACTCCTCCCCCAGAACATTTCCGTTCCGAAGATACCGAAGCCCCTCTGCCGATACGATGACTTTCGGAAAATTTTCAAACAATCCGTCCACCGGCATAAGGATTTCCTCAAGCCTTCCCGCCTGACAGAACTCTTCAATCTGCGAGAGCGTATGCGCTTCGGAAAGGGAAAAAGGCTCCACCGCTGTCCTCACAAGAGATGCCATACAGGCGCCGCACGACAGCGCTTCCCCGATCTCATGACAGAGCGTCCGGATATAAGTTCCTTTGGAGCATGTTACCTCCATCGTAAATTCCTTGGTCTCCGGATGATATTCTGTCACCTCGCAGGAATAGACCGTGATCTTTCTCTTCTTCCTCTCGACCTCGATTCCCTGTCTCGCCAGTTCATACAGCCGCTTTCCATTTACCTTTACCGCAGAGTACATCGGCGGAGTCTGCCAGATCTCCCCGGTAAACCCGGCCGCTGCTTCTTTGATCTCTTCTAAGTTTACCTCCGCCTCCTGCTCACGTATGACCGTTCCGGTCATATCCTGCGTATCCGTAACGATCCCAAGCTTTACGACCGCGGTATAGGATTTGGAGCGGTCTGTCAGAAGTTCGCATACTTTCGTTGCCTTGCCGATACATACCGGCAGTACTCCGGTTGCGTCCGGATCAAGCGTCCCGGTATGACCGATCTTTTTCTGATGAAGGATACCCCTAAGCTTCGCCACGACATCGTGGGAAGTAAATCCCTTTTCTTTATATACATTGATAATTCCATCCATATCCGGAACTCCTTTTATGCTGCAATGCAAAAATTATTCTACATCTGTAGATTCTTTAAGCTGTCTCTCGATATGTTCCGTGATATTATTGATCACATCAAATGCAGAACCTTTCACCGTGCAGCCCGCCGCACGGATATGCCCGCCGCCGCCAAAAAAGGAAGCGATCCGGCTCACATCCACGATCTGGTTTGAGCGCATGCTTACTTTATATTCTACCGTTTCTTTTTCCGTCAAAAGGATTGCGACCTCTACGCCCTCTGTCGTCCTCAACTGGTCGATGACCCCGTCAAGATCGGACGGTTTCGCTCCATAAAATTCCATGACCCGCTTTGAGACAACGGAAAACAGACACTTTCCATCCATCACGCGGACGCTCTCGAGCAGACACCTTCCCATGATCTGGAGCTGACGGTATGTTTTCTGATAAAAACTCTCGTCGATGATCTGCCCAAAAGGGATGCCTTTTTGCATTAGTTTTCCGGCGGTCTCCATCGTCCGCATTCCCGTGTTGGAATGCTTAAATACGCCGGTATCATGGACGATGCCGGTGTAAAATGCCTGTGCGGCAAAAAAGCTGATCTTCTCCATATCAAGCAACGCACACAATACCTCGCTCGTGGAACTCGCCTCTGCCTCCACATGGTTTTTCTCTGCAAATTCCGTATTGCTGATATGATGGTCGATATTTACTGTCCTTCCCGACTTCTCAAAAATCTTCTCGGCGTCGCCGAGCCGGTCTGGCGAACCGCAGTCAAGGGAAATAAAGAGTTCATACGTTTCACTCTTTTTTTCCAGTGCCTCATCCTTTTTCAGATACTCAAAGGATGCCGGAATGTCCTCCACAAAAACCGTGACCTCTTTTCCGGCATAATTATCCATGATATAACAATATAATCCCATGCAGGAGCCGATGCAGTCGCCATCCGGCCGCACATGTCCCCCGATGGCGATCGTTCCTGCCTTTTCAATTTCTTCTAATAAAAAACTCATCCGATTCTCCCCTTTTGCTCTTTTACTTCTTATGATTAACCTCATCGATC
Organism: Roseburia sp.; assembly: GCA_023664685.1. Taxonomy (GTDB): domain Bacteria; phylum Bacillota; class Clostridia; order Lachnospirales; family Lachnospiraceae; genus Eubacterium_F. The sequence goes on from JAMPFC010000014.1 coordinate 32,576, forward strand.
CGTTTTGACATAGATACTCCGTATTCAATGGAATTGTCAAGTATAAAAGTAAGTTCCGGCGTATTTCTGAGATTCATGCGTCTGGCAAGCTGGACTCTGGCAAAGGAGGCGCTCTTTTTCAACCCCTCCATCGTCTTTTGCTTCTCCTCCTCGCTGCCAAACACACTCACAAATACTTTTGCATACTTTAGATCCGGCGTCACCTCGACCCCCATGACTGAGGTCATCGGATGCACTCTTGGATCCTTTATTTCTTCCCGTATGATCTGGCTCATCTCTCTTTGGACTTCGCTGTTGATACGGACATTTTTTACACTATTTTTTTTCATGATCTCCTCCAACGATGCATATTAGCGGGGTACTTCCACCATTACATAGCATTCTACGCGGTCTTCCTCCATGATATCATTGAAGCCCTCAAAGACAAGTCCGCACTCATACCCGGCCGCCACATCTTTTACATCATCCTTAAATCTCTTAAGGGAAGCAAGCTCACCTTCAAAAATCTGCTCCTCGCCGCGGAAGATCCGGCACTTACAGCCGCGCTCTACCTTACCGTCAAGCACATAAGAACCGGCGATCGTACCGACACCGGATGCCTTGAACGTCTGGCGGACTTCCACATGTCCGATCACCTTTTCCTCGTAGATTGGCTCGAGCATTCCCTTCAGGGCGTTTTCAATATCCTCGATCGCATCATAAATGACACGGTATAGACGCACATCGACATTTTCGCGGTCTGCGATCTCTTTGGCGGTGTTGTCCGGACGTATATTAAATCCGATGATGATCGCATTCGAAGCGCTCGCAAGAGACACATCCGATTCGTTGATCGCACCGACTCCTCCGTGGATGATGCGCACTGCCACCTCTTCGTTTCCAAGCTTGAGAAGGCTCTGTTTTACAGCCTCCACCGAACCCTGTACATCCGCCTTGATGATCAGGTTCAAGTCTTTTACATTTCCGGCTTGGATCTGGTTAAACAGTCCGTCGAGGGAAAGCTTCTTCGCCTTCGTCTCCTCCAGAAGTTTATCCTTGCTCTGGTCGATATAAGCCTGTGAAATCTGTTTTGCCTCTTTATCGCTCTCTGTCGCGATAAAGATTTCTCCGGCGTCCGGCGCACCGTTTAATCCAAGTATTTCTACAGGAGTAGAAGGCCCTGCTGTCTTCACCCGCTCTCCGTTGTGATCGATCATGGCACGTACTTTTCCGTGTGCGCTTCCGACTGCCACATGGTCGCTGATGCGGAGTACCCCTTTCTGGACAAGCACCGTAGCCACCGGCCCTCTGCCTTTATCAAGCCTTGCCTCGATCACGATTCCTCTCGCCTTGCGGTCTGGATTTGCTTTCAGTTCCAGAACTTCTGATGTGAGGACGATCATCTCAAGAAGCTGCTCGATTCCCTCTTTGGTATGGGCGGATACCGGTACAAATACCGTACTTCCTCCCCAGTCCTCCGGAATCAACTCGTACTCGGCAAGCTCCTGTTTTACCCGTTCGATATTGGCTCCTGCCTTATCGATCTTATTGATCGCAACAATGATCTCGACACCGGCTGCTTTGGCATGGTTGATCGCTTCCACGGTCTGAGGCATCACACCATCATCCGCAGCGACGACAAGGATTGCGATATCCGTCGACTGCGCGCCGCGCATACGCATCGAAGTAAATGCCTCATGTCCCGGCGTATCCAAAAATGTAATCTTTTCGCCATTGATCTCTACTACATACGCTCCGATGTGCTGCGTGATCCCGCCCGCCTCGTGCGACGTCACATTTGCCTCACGGATCGCATCAAGAAGGGAAGTTTTTCCGTGGTCGACATGACCCATGACACAGACAACCGGCGGACGTTTTTTCATCTTCTCTGCCGGCTCTTCTTCTTCTTTCAGAAGCTCTGCCACCATGTCGATCTTTTCTTCCAGTTCTGCGATGATATCAAATTCAAGGGCGATCTCCTCTGCCTCCTCAAAGGTGATATCCTGATTCAGTGATACGACCTGCCCCTGCAAAAACAGCTTCTTTACAAGCGCAGACGCCGGCATCTTCATCTTATCTGCCAGTTCGCGGATCGTAAGGCTCTCCGGTATCGTAATCTGCTTGATCGTCTCCTCCGGCTCCTTCTTAACCGGCTCCGGCTTAATAAAGGCACCCTTTCTGTTCGGGTCTTTTTTACTCCGGATCCTGCTCATTTCCTCTTTACTGGACTTTTTATATGTTCCCTTTTCAGAAGCTTTTTTATTTCTCTTTCTGGAACTTTTCTGCTCCTGACGGATTCCGTCAAATCCGCTCTGTGCCTTCTCAAAACGCTCAAAAACACGCTCGCCGCCTCTTCCGTTTCTGCGGTCTCCGCCATTTGAATTTCGGCGGTCGTTGTTTCCGTAGCCTCTGCGCTCGCCGCCATTCTGATTCCGGCGGTCATTGTTTCCGTTTGCATGATTTCTGCGCTCGCCGCCATTTTGGTTCCTTCGGTCATTGTTCCCATTCCCGTTTGCGTGATTTCTTCGCTCTCCGCCATTCTGATTCCTGCGGTCGTTATTTCCGTTTCCGCCTGCGGTGCTTTTTCTCTCTCCGCTGTTTTGTGGTTTTCTGCCTGAACCCGCCGGTGCGCTCTTTTTATTCTCTCCTCTGTTATCTGTAGCCTTTTTCGGAGTTTCCTCTTTTACAGAAGCTTTCTCCTTTTTCTCCTTCTTTTCTTCTGCCGCCGGTTTTGCTTCCTCTGAAACTTTCTTATCCGGCTTTGGCTCCTTTTTCTCCTCCGGTTTTTCTGCCTTCTTCGCAGGCTGTGCCGCTTTATTATTAAACGTCTTCAACAAAAATGCGATTGCATCATCTTCAATATTGCTGTTGGCGCCTTTTACATCAAAACCGTTGTCATTTAAAAGCTTAACAAGATCTCCACTCTTGATTTCTTTGTTTGTTGACTGTAAACTTCTTGCTATTTCAAATATTTTCATTTTCGCCATACTACATTTCCTCCAAATCTAAATTTTTACTTATCGATGATGCAAAGCCCGGATCAAGAACAGCAAGCGAGGCCCGGAATCCTTTTCCGATCGCATTCCCAAGTGTATCTTTATCACCAAACACCGCAACCGGCACTTTATAATAGCTGCATGAATCCAAAAACTTCTTTTTTGTGTTCCCGGAAGCATCTCCCGCTATGATGACAAGCTTTGCTTTTCCTGAGCGTATCGCCTGTTCCGTGAGAAACTCTCCGCTTGCCACATTTCCTGATTTCATCGCCAATCCAAGTGTTCCAAGCATCTTTTTTTGCTGAATCATTCACTCAACTGCCTTTCTAATTCATCATAAATCTCATCCGTCACATTCATTTTAAATGCCCTGCCAAGTCCATTATTTTTTCTCGCCTTTTCCAAACACTCCGGACTATCACAAAGATAAGCTCCTCTTCCGCTCTTTTTGCCGGTTCGGTCTACACAGATGACCGTCCTGTCGTTTTCCTCGTCCGTCGTCTTTACGATCCGGATCAGATGTTTTTTTTCTTTATTCTCCCTGCATCCTACGCATTGCCGCATCGGGATCTTTCTGCTCTTCAAACGATCACTCCTGTCCTTCAAGACTCTGCGTCTCGCTCTTGATATCGATCTTATATCCGGTCAGTCTCGCCGCAAGCCTTGCATTCTGTCCTTCTTTTCCGATCGCAAGGGACAGCTGGTAGTCCGGTACGACAACCAAAGCTGTCTTTTCCTCCACATCTACCGTGACAGATAATACGCGGGAAGGACTGAGCGCATGCTCAATAAAGACTGCCGGATTTTCATTCCATTCTACAATATCGATCTTCTCTCCCCTGAGTTCCTCTACAACCGTGTTTACACGGACGCCATTTACCCCGACACAGGCTCCGACCGGATCGACGTCCGGGTTTGAGCTGTATACTGCGATCTTGGAACGGGAACCGGGTTCTCTGGACACATTTTTGATCTCGACCACGCCGCTCTGTATCTCTGCCACCTCGGATTCAAACAAGCGTTTTACAAGTTCCGGATGTGTCCGGCTGATCGTGATCCTCGGCCCTCTCGTCGTATCCCTTACTTCTGTCACATATACTTTGATCTTTTCATGAGACCGGAAATGCTCTGTCCGCACCTGCTCTGCCTCTGTCAGCACGGTGTCGATCTTGCCGAGGTTTACGGTATAATTGCCATTGGCATACCGCTGTACCGTGCCGGTGATGATGTCTCTTTCTTTTGTATAATACTGGTCAAAGAGTACTTTTCTCTCTTCCTCCCTGATCTTCTGGACAACAACCTGTTTTGCCTTCTGTGCAGAAATACGACCGAAGTTTTTCGGTGTAACTTCCACGCTCACGACAGCCCCCGGCTCGGTGATGTCATACTTTGCCTCCGCTTCTGTGAGGGAAATCTGCAGCATCGCATCCTCTACTTCCTCCACGACTTCTTTATCCTGATATACATGAAATTCCCCGGTCTTGTCATCCAGTGTCACCCTGACGTTATCCGACTTTCCAAACTGGTCTTTGCACGCTGCAAGAAGTGAGTTCTGAATCGCATCAATAAGAATTTCCTTACTGATATCTTTTTCTTCCTCGATCGCCTCCAATGCCTCGATCAACTCCGGATTTCCATTTGTTACTTTGTTATTTTTCGCTTTCATTTTTTCCTCCAATCTGCCGCAAACCGGCTCTGTCTTGTTTTCATCTATTGATTAAAATTCGATCCATCTGCGAATGAGTGCAATATTTTTTATCTCAAGCTCCAACGCACCGTCCTCGTCTTCCCCAAAGGAAAGAAGGATTTTCCCGCCAGAGACGGAATCCTCTGCGGGAGCGTTATATTCTTTCAAAATACCGACAAACTCCTTATCCGAATATGTCTTTCCGTCCTGCTCCCATGTCATGGGGGCAAATAATTTTACTTCGACGTCATTTCCGAGATTTCTTATGTAATCTTTTGGCTTTTTAAAAGGCCTCGACAGCCCCGGGGAACTGACCTCGAGGATATACGACTCCTCGATAAAATCCTCTTCATCCATCCGGTCGCTGAGCGCACGGTTCACTAACGTAAGATCATCGATCGTGATCCCGCCCTCTTTGTCAATATACGCTCTTAAATGCCAGCTTCCTGCTTCCTTTACAAACTCAACATCCACCAGTTCAAACTGATTCTCCTCAAGAATCGGAAGGATCAGCTGTTCTGTCCGCTTTTCATACTCCTGATGTTTTCCCAAATAACAGCCCTCTTTTCCTATTTCACTATCACGCAAACTACGAGCATCACGCTTTGCCTTCGCGCAAAAACAATGAGTGGACTTTCGTCCACTCATTTATCCATCAACAACTATTTAAGAATAACACAATTTCTGTTAAAAAGCAAGCTTTTTCAAAAAGTTTCCAAAAAAAGTTTTACAGCAGCATGTTACGCATCCCCGGACAGGGTATATAAATGGTAATACACCCCTCGTTTTTGCATCAGTTCGCTGTGGCTTCCCTCCTCGGCGATCCCCTCATCCGTCAGGACAAGGATGCGCCCGGCATTCCGGATCGTGGAAAGCCTGTGGGCGATGACAAATGTCGTCCGGTTCTTCGCCAATTTTTCCAAGGATTCCTGAACCACCCGCTCGCTCTCATTGTCAAGTGCGGACGTCGCCTCATCAAAAATAAGGATCGGCGGGTTTTTCAAAAATACGCGGGCGATCGAAAGGCGCTGCTTCTGCCCGCCGGAAAGCTTGACTCCCCTCTGCCCGATATTTGTCTCATACCCCTCCGGCAGATTCATGATAAATTCGTGGGCATTGGCGCTTTTTGCCGCCTCGATGATCTCTTCCCGCCCGGCGTCCGGTTTTCCATAACGGATATTGTCAATGACCGTCCCGGCAAAAAGATACACGTCCTGCTGCACCACACCGATATTTTTCCGGAGGCTCTTTAATGAGTACTCTCGGATGTCGACGTCGTCCACATAAACTGTCCCAAACGTGACCTCGTAAAATCTCGGGATCAGGCTGCAAAGCGTTGTCTTTCCCGCACCGGAGGAGCCGACAAGCGCCACATATTCTCCCGCCCCCACCGAAAGGCTCACATGGCTCAGTACCTTTTCCTGATCCTCCTCATAACGGAAGCCGACGTCGTCGAACCGCACATTTCCTTTTATATCCTTCGCTTCGACCGGATGCGCTGCCTCTTTGATCTCCGGCTCGACAGCAAGGATTTCCCGAAATCTCTCATAACCGGAAATACCGTTTTGGAACTGCTCGGTAAAATTGATGAGTTTTTGCACCGGCTCGGTAAAGTTATTTATATAAAGAAGGAATGCGATCAGATCCGGGGCGTCTAACGTCCCCTGCGTCAAAAATACAGCTCCCACTACGATCACAAATACAGTGATCATCGTAATAAAAGCGGTCAGTCCGGCGTGATACTGGCCCATGTAAAAATAACTGTTTTTCTTGCTGTCGAGAAATCCCTGATTTCCCACCATGAATTTTTCTTTTTCCGTCTCTTCATTGGCAAATGACTTTACGACGCGGATCCCCGACAGGTTATCCTCGATACTGGCATTGATCTCCGCCACCTTCTCGCGGTTTCTCTTAAAGGCGCGTTTCATTTTCTTATTCAGCAGATACGCATACACAAACATGACCGGAATGAGGACAAAGGCAGCGATGGCAAGCCGTCCGTTTACCCAGATGAGGATGCCGAGCGTCCCAAGAAACTTGATCAAAGAAATCACAACATCCTCCGGCCCATGATGCAAAAGCTCCGTGATCTCAAACAGGTCATTGGTGATGCGGGACATGAGCTGCCCCACTTTCTGATTATCGTAGAACGAAAAGGAAAGCTTCTGGTAGTGTTCAAAGATTTCCTTGCGCATATTGTATTCAATCTTCGCGCCCATGACGTGTCCATAATTTCCCGTAAAATAATTACTAAAGCACTGGATGCCCACAAGAGCGACCATGACCACTCCCAATTTTAGGATCGTCCCCATGATCTCCCCAGATGGCATGTATACGACCGTTCCGGTTATGTAACGCACGATCAGGGGAATGACGAGCGTAGCCGCCGCCCCGAGAAACGCAAAAAACATATCCGCTGCAAAAATCCCCTTAAACGGTTTATAATAACTCAAAAATTCATTCCATTTAAAATATTTTTTCTCGTCCATGCTTTCCCTCCATTTAGCCAGCGACGCCGACCATACAATGCTTATCATAGCATTGACCGTCATAAATTGCAAGCGGCGCGGATCACGAATACGGAAATTCATTTTCAACACAGGGATTTCCGTGATCACGATCCACTCGATTTATAATGCCGGACACCAAACCGCCAGAACCCATAACACGGAAGGAGAAACAACACCGCTGCAAGCGGCAGGAACATATACAGTTGGTTTTCGGTTCGCCCAAGTACATACAAAAGCGGATAATACTGCACAAGCGCATATGGTACTACAAATGTAGTAAACAAAAGCATCTTTTTTCCATATACGCCGGCCGGATATTTCCCATATTCAACAGCCCCATTTGTAAACACATTTATTACCTCTAACCCCTCCAGTGTAAAAAAACAGAGCGCTGCATATATGAAAAAAATCCCTGTAAACAAAGTGATTCCGCCAAGCAGCATAAAAACAACCGTCACGATCCTTGCCGGCGACCATCGGATTTCCCCGAGCGTGACCCCATAAACAAACATCACAACCGCCTGCGATAATCTGCCGATACGGGTCAGTTCAAACTTGCTTCCAAGCACTTGAAGAATCTCTCCTCTCGGCCTTACTAACACCCGGTCAAATTCCCCTTTTCTTACCATTCCGGAAAAAGAATCAAACCCCCGGGCATACATTTCAGCGATAGAAAATTCCAAAAGTACCATCGAAAAGCAAAATACGATCTCACGATAAGAAAATCCTTTTACCTCCGGGAAACGCTGAAACATAAAATAAACACCGAGAAACGTGCCAAATGACACAAGAAACTGTCCCATCGCAGCAAAAAAGAACGACGCCTTATACTGCATCATGCTCCGGATGTTGATTGATACGTAAGATAAATAAAGATGCAGTCCCTTCCAAATTTTCATAATCAGCCTCCCTGAACAATGGCTTTCCGTTCCGCTAACCGGCACAAGCCCTTACCACCTGCGATCAGTATCACAAGCCAGATCACCTGTAACAAAACCGCCCTTTTGATCTCTTCTCCGGACATACTGCCGCCATAAATACGAAGCGGTACATTCTGCATTGACGCAAAGGGCAGTATTTCCAAAACCCGGCGGATGCCCGGCGGAAAAAAGGGAATCGGAATGAGCGCCCCGGAAAGAAGCTCCACGCCAGAGGTGATCAGTATCCTAAGCCCCTCCGGTGAAATCGTAAAAAAGGCGAGCGCATACACCAACATGCAAAAGGCAACTACCACCATCAGACCAAGAAATAATGTGATGAAAAACAAAATAAGATCTGTGCCGGATGGTTTACCGATCCCATACGATTCCGGAAGAAATACCGCAAGGATAAGAATTGGAAAACAGCGCAGTACTGCCCTTGCGATCCGATTCGCAACACTCCGGGAAAACCACATATTATAAATATGGATCGGCCGGCACAGCTCATAGGCGATATTTCCATCGATGATCGCCTGAAAAATGTCATTTTCCATCATCCAGACCACAAAAAATGCTAAAAATGCCTGCTGCAGCCAGACATAGGATACCGTAGCTGACAGGCTCATCGGAAACTTCTCCGGCGCAGTCTCATAAAAGGCATGGAACGTCAAAATCTCCAGAAATCCCCACGCAAACTGCGTGGCAACCCCTGCCAGTGCCGCCACCCGGTACTGCAGACCCATTGTAAAGTGCAGCCGGAAAAATGCCAGATATTTTTTCATCTCCCATTCCCCCTAAATCTCGTAAGTACGGTATAATTCAGCAACCGTCTCATCAATCGTGCGGTCTCCCTTTTTGATATCCTCCAATGTTCCATCCAAGAGAACTTCCCCTTTTCCGATCAGTATGATCCGCTTTGTCAGTGCCTCGATATCCTGCATGTCATGCGTCGTGAGAATAACGGTCGTGCCATGCTCTTCGTTCTGCCTGCGTATAAAATCGCGCACTGCCAGTTTGGATACCGCATCAAGGCCGATCGTCGGCTCGTCAAGAAAAAGAATTTTGGGATTATGCAAAAGAGAAGCGGCAATCTCACATCGCATTCGCTGTCCCAATGACAACTGTCTCGCCGGAGAACGCAAAAGTTCCTTGAGGTCGAGCAGTTCTGTTAATTCGTGTAAATTTGACCGATAGGCCGAATCCGGAATCGAATAGATTTCCTTCAAAAGTTCAAAGGAATCTGTGACCGGAACATCCCACCAGAGCTGAGAACGCTGTCCAAACACCACGCCGATCTCTTTTACATGGTGTATCCTGTCCTTCCACGGAACCCGCCCGTCTACCCGGCATATCCCGCTGTCTGGCGTCAATATTCCACTAAGAATTTTAATCGTTGAACTTTTTCCTGCTCCGTTCGGGCCAATATATCCGACCATCTCCCCATCCTGTATCGTAAAGGATACATGGTTCAGGGCGCGGATTTCTTCGTATTCCCTGCGGAACAAAGCTTTGCAGGCTTCCCGAAAGCCCGCATTCCGTTTTGCGATCTTGTACGTTTTGCATACATTTTCCATCGTTATCATGTCTACTTCCTCCTTGGTAGTTATACATTGCGACATCGCCATCACATCATATCTTGCCAAGCCGGTCTGGTTTTCCTTGGATTTTGCCAATGAAATAAACCGGCCTCTCTGCCGGTTTGTTCTGATTCTGAAAATAGTCCGTAGGGGAATCGAACCCCTGTTTCTGCCGTGAGAGGGCAGCGTCTTAGCCGCTTGACCAACGGACCATGTCAACATTTGATATGATACTATAATTTTCCCTCTGTGTCAACACTTTTTTCGTTTTTTATCAATTTTTTTTCAATTTCTTTTTGTCATCTCTTGCAAGCATCAAAACAGTTCATCCATTAAAATAAAATACCGGATCTTCTCCCAGTCCGGTTCGATTTCAAGCTCTTCAAACAACCGCTCTGCCTCGAATCCGGCAACCGCCTTTCTGCCATATTTCCCATTCAGATTGTGCTTCAAACTCCGATAACACAGGGCAATATCCTGATAGCGGTCTGCAATCCCGCAGTCCCCTAGATCAATAAATCCACTCACCCTGCCATCCTCAAAAAATACATTGGGCAGACAAAAATCACCGTGAGAAAAAACCAATTCCTCTTCCGGCTGATGTTCGATAAGCCATTGCAGCAGTTCCGCCGGATCCCGAAATCCGCCTTCCCCATAAGTCTCCGCTTCCGCATTCTCCATATCACATGCCCCATCCTCTACCTGTCTTTTTGCCAGACGGAGTTTATTTTGAATGTCATTGGTACAGGGACATTCCCGGATCTCCACTTTCCACAGCATTTTCAAGCCCTCAGCGAGCAGACGCACCAATTCCTCCGGCTCACGGTAATATTTATCCGAACACGCCATCTCCCCGGACACGCAGCCCATAAGCAGATAATCCATCCCATCTTCCACTTTGCGGCACAAAACCTCCGGAACCGGCAGACGGCCTTTCAACCATGCCATCATCTGGTGTTCATGATCCGGTCCCTCCCCGGATGGCCTTATTTTCAAGACCATGTCCTCAAAACGCAGGATCTTTGCACCGGACATCCCGACCTTGTCCATTTGATAAGATTTTCCCCTCGTATACGCTTTTATTGTAGCAGGAATATACATAAATCCTCCCTTTCTGCACACGCCTTTTATGCCAATGAATACCACATGATCCGCCATGACAAGATTTGCGTCAAGTATATCAGAAAAAACTTTTCTTGACAACCTCACGTATATGTAATATATACTTAATATAAATACTAACGCCGCCGCTCATTTTCAATTTTCACACCGTCGCACCGTCAAATCCGGTGCTTCACAGATTGGAGGAAGTTATGGATCAGGAAAAGGAAATCCGCGTCTCACCGCTTGCCAAAACATGGATACTGGATCTGGATGGCACCATCGTCGTACACAATGGACCATACATATATGGAACCGACCGCTTTCTTCCCGGAGCCAAAGAATTTCTCGACAATATCCCGCCACAGGATATGATCATCTTCCTGACAGCAAGAAGCAATTATGAAAAACCACACACCCTGAAATTCCTAAAAGAAAATAACGTCCGCTATGACCACATCATTTTCAATGCCGGCCACGGCGAACGCATTTTGATCAATGATAATAAGCCGGACGGCCTCGTAACTGCTATGGCAGTCAACACCATCCGGGATACTTTCTGCGAAACTAAATTTGTCACCGATCACTCAATGGGAACGATGTATGATTGAGGAATGCTATTTATGTATCAAAACTACGTATCACCTCAAAAAATTCATTTATGTTTGAACCTTTCTTCCCTAATTTTTCCCAATCATAAATAGTGGAAGTTTTTATTTCATACTGTTTTTTCTTGATCGAATAATTGTTAATAATAAAACAATTTTCTTTTCTTAAAGAGGATGACATTAGGTCGTAAGAATTTCCGTTTGTATTAAGAGCATGATAAACCTTTTCGTCCGCCTTAAACTCATCAACACTTTTATATCCCAATTCTTTAACAATATATTGTGTGACATCTTGTCCTTTATATTTTGGTGTATGCAGACATGCAATATATTCAAAATCAGGATAATCAACAATTAGAAAATGCGGAACTCTTCCGCTTCGGTTTTGTAGAATACAGTATTCTAAAAGTTCTCGCAAATTTTTCTTCTCACCCTCTTCCTCTACTGCCCGGTCGCCATCAATAATTATGAATTTTGCCAAACAATTTGTAGTACCATCAATTTTAACCTGTTCTAGAAAGTTACTATACCCGCCACCTTTCATATTCACTGGTTTTAGAGAAATCGATAATCTTTTCTGCCGGCGCATTTCATTAATATAATTATATTCCGTATCACCTTCACAAAAAACTTTGAAGTTCTTTTTCGTCATACGTGTCTTTCTATTCAATCGCTGTACCCCCTAAAATACCTTTCATGTAAAATTCATATATTTTAGTAGTTTCATACCGTATTTCCGGGAAATCTGCTAATGAATATAATTCCGACTCTAGCGTCTCCACATCTTTTGTGATAAAATAAATTTGTTCTTTCATATAATTCTTCAAATCGAGATGCAAAACATTGTGTGTGGTAAATATGAATTGTCCAAAGTGCTTTTTCCCACAGATAAAAGAAATCACTCCGTCGGATAAAACGGGGTTTAATACTCGATCCATTTCATCAGCAAAGACAATTTTATTTTCATATACTACTTTAAAAATCTGAACAGCCCATGCGAAGAACTCACGAACACCGCTTGAATCCTGTGCAAGTTCTCTGCTAAAGGTACTACCGTCTTTGTTCTGCCTAACTATGATTGTTTTTGAAAATGGCTTTTCTTCATCCACTTTGAAATCTATAATACTATAATCTATCATACGAAAAATATCTAAATACCTCGGATCATGTAATATCTGCAAATCATCCTCTTCGTTTTCTAACGATTTGTAGATATCATAATTTATAATATTCGTCTCTGGACACAAATCATTCTTCATCCAATTTGTGAAAGAAATAGCATGTTCATTTCCTAGCATTGCAAGCTTAGTTATCGTTAATCCAAGAGGTTTTTCCTTATTAAGAGCTTTTTCCACGGATTCTTCTAATTCATTCTGAGATCCAGATACAGCCAAAAAGTAGTCTGCCTTAACTTGGGTGCGGCATGTATTACCATTTTTACACGCAACCTCATTTTCACATTCTAGCTTATAGTCAGCTCTTTCCATAGAAAATATTTTCTTGTATTTACTTTTCACCCGGTTCTTGAAATAAAACACCTCTTTTACAATCCCCACAAAATCCACTTCTAAATGATAGCGGTATAGGATATTTTCTTTCATAAGAATTTCAAGATCAAAGGATTGTAAGGTCTTATTCTTTTTTGAGCAAAAATCTTTATTATTATTCGCATTTACAATATTTTTGTATGCCTTTACCGTTCCCGTTTTTACAAAGAACGATTGTAAATAAGATAAACTTGTAACAAAGTTTGATTTCCCGCCAGCATTTTCTCCAACTACTACAGCAGTTTTTAACACATTAATTCCGGCATCTGAAGTAATATAATTATTAGGAAATCTGTTTTTAACTTTTGTTTTTGGTGCCATCATCGAAAATTCTACATTTTCCCGAAAGGACATAAAGTTTTCAAATTTGTAATTAAGTATCATGGTATCCTCCAGAAACTATTTTTTGTTTTATATCATTTCCTTTTCCATTATATCATACAAAATCAAATTAGTAAAACCATTTTTTTGTTTTTATAAATATCTTTATGAGTATGTCCAATCTTTCGTTATATTATACCAAAAACTTCATACTGTCTGAAATCCCCCTCACCACGCCACAATCTTTACATACTTTGGCAGCCCTCCGTCCCAGAGCGCTTTTGTGTATTCCTTCCTCTTACTCTTTGGCACTTTGATCACCAGATCCTTCCTTGCGTTGCCAAAGATCTCCTCCCCCCACTTTTTGATCTTTTTGGAACGGATCGTCACCTGTTTTAGTTTTCCCTGCTCCGGCGAAAAAGAGAAAAAAGCATGCTTTTCAATCGTCGTGACACTAGACGGGATTGTTACCGATTCAAAACCGCATAAAGAAAACATACTGTTACGGATTGTTTCTACCCCTTCTTCGATCGTTACCGTTTTCAAATCCTCACAACTAATAAAGGCATAACTTCCAATCTCGCATCCAGCAGGGATCGTCAGGCTTTTTAACTTTGCCCCGGAAAACGCCTCCATTCTTACCTTCTTCACATTTTTCAGGGAAACTGCCTCAATCCCAGATCCATCAAACGCATCCCTTCCAATCCTTTTTAATGACGACGGAAACCGGATTTTTTTTAAGCTAAGTGTATCCACAAAAGCAGCATATCCGATCGAAACCAGTCCCTCCGGAAGCACCACTTCCTCTATTTTTTGAAAGTTCATAAAAGCTCCTGCTCCGATATATGTAATTCCCTTTCGGAACACCACCCGTTTTGCTTTCATATTCCAACTGTTGGCTCTCCATCCCGGAGACAGACCCCAATGATCATCCATGTCTTCTAGTTTCCCCTTGCAGTCGATCGTCACCGTTTTTGTATCCGTATTATAATACCATGTTGTACTTTTTCCATATTTTCCACTGTGTACTTTGG
>JAMPFC010000015.1 GCA_023664685.1 Roseburia sp.
CTTATACGCAGCCTAAGAACCGACGGTTTATAAGGCCCTCATCTGAAAATATTCCTGCTGTTGCACAAGTACGCCTTGAACAGTCGTCGTTTAAAATTGATTTCAGTGGCTTTATTGTTGTTTTACATTTTCAGAGTGGGGCAGGCTGACCCGGCAGAACCTCCGCATGAATTGTTTGTAATTAAATGGAAGAAGCGGGTAAATGTAGCTTTTTCCGGATATGGTCTTGTTGCAGACGATGCATACGATCGTGAGAAGGATTCCGGCGACATATCCGTATACGTGGAATGCTGCGGTCAGGCATATGAGGATGAGCCTCATAAATTTCAGCGCATATCCGAGTTCAAAACTGACTTGGGTATAATTGGCAACTGCGACAAATGCCATATAGAGCATGATTTCGGAGTTAAACCATCCGGAACTGACCGTATAATCCCCAAGTACGATACCGGCAACGACGCTGAGCGGTGTGCTGAACATACTCGGCGTGTTGAGGGAGGCAAGCCGCAATCCGTCGATTGCAAATTCGAGGATCAGAAGCTGCAAAAAGATCGGGACATTGATGGGATCATTGATCTCGATGAAGGCAAGGCACTCCGGAATCCATTCCGGTTTCATGAACAGGAGTAAAAAAGTCGGCGTCAGGATGACCGCGAGTATATTGATGAGGATTCTCGACAGGCGGAGATATGTGCCGGTGACAGGGGGAAAATAATAGTCGTCGGCGTCCTCAATGATATCAAATACCGAGGTGGGAAGGATCATGGCAGAGGGGGAGTTATCGACCAGTATGACGATGCTTCCCTCGAGAATGCTGGCAGCAGTCGTGTCGGGGCGCTCGGTAAATTTAAATTTTGGAAATGGGTTGTACCATTTGTGCTGGTAGAGGCATTCTGCCAGACTTTCCTGATTCATCGTCAGTGCGTCTACGTTGATCTTACTCAGGCGCTGTTTGATATCGTTCAACATCCTCTGCTCCACGCGGTCGGACATATAGGCGATGACCACGTCCGTCCGTGAACTTTTTCCCACGGTATTCATTTCCATGACTAGTTTTGGGGAACGGATGCGCCGGCGGATCAGGGCGGTGTTATACACAACAGTCTCGACAAAACCATCTTTGGAGCCGCGCATCACCTTATCTTTTTCCGGTTCGTCCACACTCCTCGCCGGATAGGTGCGGAAGTCCATCGCAAGGAACTGGTCAAAACCGTCTACGATCAGAACGGGTACGCCGGATAGAAGTCTCTGGATCAATGAGTTTTCATCGGAGATCAGGTCGATCTCGCCATAAGGAAGATTGTTTTTCAAAAAATCATGCGCGGTCTCTGGCATCTCCTCCGGTGTTATTTTATACATAAATTCCATTATTTTTTCCATGACTTCGTCTTTGCAGAAACCATCAATAAAATAAAAGCACGCTGCCCTGCCGCCGATCGTCACCACGCGGTAGATCAGGTCAAAGCTTTTATCAATCTGAAAAAGACTGTCAATGTATTTTTTGTTTTCATTAAAATCTTTGGAAAAAGTGTCTGCCATTCCGAAAACCTCCTGTCATTTACTGGTCGTCAGAGTAAAGTGTTGGCAGAATTTATGAAATTATACAAAAAACTTGCTTTTAGTGCAAAAATTTTATATACTATAGGTATGGAAATGTCGGTAACAAACGAAAAAGGATGAGGGGGAAAGTAATGAGTAGTATTATTCAGGTAAAGAAAGATAAGTGTGTGGGGTGTAATGCGTGCGTAAGGGCATGCCCGGTCGGCGATGCGAATATCGCAAAGATGGATGATGAAGGACAACTTCGGATACTGATTGATGATGAGAAATGTATCAAATGCGGTGCATGTATCCATGCATGTTCACATGGCGCCAGAACTTTTGAGGATGATATCGATACGTTCCTTTCTGGTCTGAAGAATGGAGAGGAAATTGCGGTCATCGCAGCGCCAGCGATCAAAGTAGCATTTGACGGAAACTGGCGGCATGTACTCCAGTGGCTTCGCAATCATGGGATCAAAAAGATTTATGACGTGTCTTTTGGTGCAGATATATGTACATGGGCGCATCTGAGATATTTGCAAAGGCATCCGGGAACGAAAGTGATTTCACAGCCTTGTGCGGCTGTCGTGAATTACGTGCTGCGCCACAGGCCGGAACTGCTTTCGCATCTGTCACCGATCCACAGCCCGATGCTGTGTCTCGCTGTGTATATAAAGCGGGTTCTCGGATATAAAGGAAAGATCGCAGCAGTTTCTCCATGTATCGCAAAGATTGATGAGTTCCGTGACACCGGATTGATCGATTATAATGTGACGATGGTACACTTGAAAGAATACTTTGAAGAAGAGGGAGTAAATCTTCCGGATATAAAGATTTACAGCGAATTTGAGTTTGATGACTATCAGGGACTTGAGGGAGCGATCTATCCGACGCCGGGCGGTTTGATGACGAACCTTTTGATCCATGAGCCGAATCTGAATGTCATAACTTCCGAGGGGCCAGAGAAACTGTACCGTGAACTTGACCAGTATACGCAACAGAAGGATGAATATCTGCCGGATGTGTTTGACGTGCTGAACTGTGAGACAGGCTGTAATGGCGGCCCTGCGACCGGAGTGGAGTACCAGCGTTTTATGATGAATGACATCATGCATGACGTAGAGGTCTATGCTCGCAAAAAACGAAAAGAAGGAACGAAAAAGACGAGAAAAGGGTATGAGGATCAGCAGTTTGCAAAATTTGACAGTGAACTTATACTTGAAGATTATATAAGGGAGTACCGTCCTCGTGAGACAAAGCAGTTGTCGGTATCAGAGATGGAGATCCAGAAAGCATTTGAAACGCTTGGCAAGCATACTGAAGTTGAAAAGAACTTTGACTGCCATGCCTGCGGATACAGCTCCTGCCGAGAGATGGCGATGGCACTTGCGAGAGGTATCAATGAGAAAGAGAACTGTCATCAGTATATGCTCGAGAGCATCAAGGAGGAGCGCCAGAGGGTAAATACTGTAAATGCCGAAGTCGTTGCCATGAATCAGGAATTGATGGAGATTTTTGGCGAACTTACAAGAAATATCGAGAAGGTTAAGACGCAGGCGGTACTCATTCAGGAGTCTGGTCAGAGAAGTTCGTCAGAGATGACTACGGTAGCCGACCATATGAATGAGCTGAACCAGTTGAACCAGAATATTTCAGGCGCGATGCAGGATATCAATGAAAATGTAGAGCGCTATAATCTGATGACGCAGGATGTGGAGAGCATCGCCGGAAAGATCAATCTTCTTTCGTTGAACGCTGCAATCGAGGCAGCCAGAGCGGGAGATGCCGGAAGAGGTTTCTCCGTTGTTGCAACCAATATCCGTGATCTTTCGGAAAATTCCAAAGAAGCAGTAGGAAGTGCGAAAGAGAATGATGAGGGAATCCACAGAGCGATTGACAGCATCAATGATATCATTCAGAACTTTAATGAAGAGATCAAAAGGCTTGTAGAGTCTGTGGATACTACGGTAGAAAACGTAAACCAGTCATCGGTGAACAGTACTGAGATTCAGGATTCGATGTCAGAGGTATCGAGGATCGCTGAGAAGGTTCAGGAGGTAATCGACAAGACTAATCAGATTCTTGGATAAAATGAGTCTCAGCAAAGCTGAGCCATTTATTGAGAGGTGCGCTAGAACAGGCGCACCTCTTTTTAGTGATGAGAAATTCTGTTGTTTCCAGTTGACAAAAGACCGTCTGGCATTTAAAATTATAATGCAGCAGGAGGATTAACAGGTGGAACTGCACCAGAAAGCGAGGATATTATGAGCATACCGGGTGATCCCATTATATTGCTTAGTTATGCCAATACACAACTGCGTGACCAGTACGCAACATTGGAGGAATTTTGCAAGACAAATGATATCGATGAGGAAGTGCTGAGGGAAACGCTTGGCAGCCTTGATTATCATTATGATGAGGTGACAAACCAGTTCATATAAAGTACATGGATATAGATGATATAAAGTTTCAGCATGAGATCAATGTGGAGGAATATAACCGCCTCCGGGAAAGCGTGGATTTTATCCGGATCACGCCAGAGCGGGCGAAATGCGCCCTGAAAAATTCCCTGTACCGGATCATTGCGGTTGATGGGGATACCCCTGTCGGGATGGCGCGCGTGGTCGGGGATGGCGGATATGTTTTTTTTATCTGCGATGTGATCGTACATCCGCAGTATCAGTCGAAGGGACTCGGAAGAAAACTGATCGAGCGCGTTCTTGCTTGGCTCGAGGCACAGGTTGACGAGGGCGAGACGATCATGGTAAATCTCATGTCTGCGATGAATAAGGAAGAATTTTACAGTAAGCTGGGATTTCACAGACGTCCGTTTGGAAATCATGGTTCCGGCATGTCCCAGTGGATCAGCGGGGATTCTAAGCGGGGTTTTACGGTAGAGGACGAGGGCGGAAGTGAAAAATGTAAAAAATTGTAAAAGCAAGAAATAAGGAATAATGCGAAAAATCGCTCAGAAAAGAGGAATAACATGTATCAGTGTAAAGACCGGGTATCGTACAGCAGAATTGATACGGAAGGAAAGTTAAAAGTCCATGCGATCGTAAATGTATTGCAGGATTGCTGTCTGTTCCACAGTGAGGAAGTGGGGCGTTCCTGCATGGATCTTAAGGAGGATGCGCATGCATGGCTTGTCAATTCGTGGCATATCGTATTTAAGCGGCGGCCATCTATGGGAGAGGAATTTATCACAAAGACATGGCCCTATAAGTTCCGCGGCATTTTTGGCATGAGAAATTTTCTCATGGAGAGCATGACAGGGGAGACGCTTGTTTATGCAGACTCCCAGTGGTTTTATTTTGACCAGAAGTCCGGAAAGCCGATCAAACCAACGCCGGAGGAGGTAGAGCCTTTTGGTATGGAGGAAGCGTATCCGATGGAGTATACCTCGAGAAAGGTAGCGTACCCAGAGGAGATGGAATATTATGACACCATCCGGGTGTGTGAAAATCATATGGATACGAATGAACATGTGAATAATGGCGAGTACATCCGCATGGCGGCGAATTGTCTGCCGGCGGGGTATCGTGTCGATGAGCTGCGGGTGGAATACCGGCTTGCGGCAAAGCTTGGCGATGAGATCAATATATACGTAAAAAGGATGAAGGACTGTTTTTATGTGGTGATGACGGATCAGGAGAAATCCCCTTATGTGATCACTTGTTTTCAGGGAGAATAGCACCATCATGCCAACCTGTTTTTGAGAAAAATTTAGTCCGGGAAGGAAAAAGGATAGAGATGAATGTAGAAGAAAAAGTGTTGGGGAGAGTTGTGAGGCTGTATGCATCAAAGACGACAGGCAACGGAGTTTACCTGAGTTCTTATGAGTATCCGGAGCTTCGCGTGCTTTTACCTAAAAATCAGGTTCCGAAGGATATGGAGAGAGGGGATATCCTTTCGGTGTTTTTGTACAAAGACTCCGAAGACCGTCTGATCGCTACGACCTCAGAGCCATATGTTACTTTGGGAAAAATGGCGAAGCTTAAAGTGACAGATGTGACGAATATCGGCGCATTTCTTGATTGGGGGCTTGCCAAAGACCTGTTTCTTCCGTTTAAGGAGCAGACGCACCGGGTAAAAAACGGAGAAGAGGTGCTTATTGCACTTTATATCGATAAGAGCAGCCGTCTCTGCGCTACGATGCATATATATGACTATCTTGCTGTGGATGGGGAATTTCAGGTAAATGACCATGTGATGGGGCGCGTGTACGAGCTGACGGATTCTTTTGGCGCTTTTGTGGCAGTAGAGGATAAATATTCTGCACTCATCCCCCACAATGAAATGAGCCGGGAACTTAAGGTTGGGGAAACCGTATCAGCACGGATCAAAGAGATCCGTGAGGATGGAAAACTCACGCTCAGTCTTCAAGAAAAGCTTCCAGTGCAGATGGGAATTGATGCAAAAAATGTGATGGAAAAACTAGAGGCTGCGGGGGGATTTCTCCCATTTCATGATAAGACGTCTCCGGAGATCATAAAGCGGGAATTTCAGATGAGTAAGAATGCGTTTAAGAGAGCGATCGGGCGTCTTATGAAGGAGGGGCAGATTGCGATAGAACCAAATGGCATCCGGAAAAAATAGGAGACCGATTGGTGCTGATAAACTATGACCAGAAGGAGTGAAGGAGTTCTTTCATTCCTTTTTTGTTTGTGATATGGTAGGGAATCCATTCTTTTGGGAAAAGTTCGAGGTAGCTTCGTTGGGCAAAACGCTCGTCAAGAAGAAGGATCGCCCCCTTATCACTGGCAGTCCGTATTACTCTGCCGCCTGCCTGAAATACTTTGTTTATGCCGGGGTAAAGATAGGCGTAGTCAAAGCCATTTCCTTTTTGGGCATCATAATAACGCTTGAACAGTTCCCGTTCGTTGCATACTTGGGGAAGTCCGGTTCCCACGATGACTGTGCCGATCAGGCGGTCTTCTTTCAGGTCGATGCCTTCTCCGAAGATCCCGCCCATGACACAGAGACCGACGAGAGTGTGGTCATTTTCGGCATCAAAGGCATTGAGGAAATTTTCTTTTTCGGTTTCGCCCATTGACTGGCTCTGGAGGATGATCTCGGTATCTTCCGGAACATTCAGGCAGGCATGGACATGGTTTAAAAACGCATAGGAGGGGAAGAAAACCATATAATTTCCCTGTTTGGCGGCGATAAATTCCTCGATATAGGACGCTATTTTTTTGTATTCCTGTTCGTTTCTCCGGGTGTATTTGCTTGTTACGTCGTTGGCAATGATCACTTCCCGCTGTGTCTTTTGAAACGAGGATTTGGCATAAACGGCATAATCATCCTCGGTGGTGGAAAGCTGCTCCCGGTAATAGCGGACTGGCAAAAGCGTGGCAGAAAAAAATGCGGTTCCGCGGGCGGCTCCCAGTGTGTCCGCCAGACGGACAGACGGATCCATGCATTGGAGCTTGATGCGGAAGTTATTTTCAGAGTCATAATCGGTATAAATCTGATATTTGTCATCTAACACGTCATAAATATTCAAAAAATGCCGGACATCAAAGAAGAAATTCAGTATGGTTTCCCGCTCTGGCAGATCGTGGATTTCTTTTGTAAATAATTCATAGCTGTTTATAACTCTCATAAGCTGAAAACTGAACGAAGAAATATCGTCGAGGACTTCAAATTCATCACATTGATGTTTCCAGTCAAGCATCGTTTTATTGCATTTTTCAATGGCGGCGATAAAGATTTTTATGATGTAGCGGACTTCCGGCGGGTAGGATTTGCGGGATTCTGCTTTTAGGATGCGCTTTACTGCGAGAAAATTTTCTTTTACGAGGACAGCGCTGTACATTTCTCTGGCGCGTTCTACCAGATTGTGTGCCTCGTCGATAAGAAACAAAAAGGAGTCCTTTTTTCCCTCTGAGAAGAAGCGGCGCAGATAAACATTCGGGTCAAACGCATAATTGTAATCGCAGATGATGCTGTCAGCAAAAAGAGCCGCATCCAGACACATCTCAAAGGGGCATACCTGATGCTTCCCAGCATAGGCGAGAATGGTGTCCCTGTCCATATTTGTCTCGTGGATGAGCAGGTCATATACGCTGTCATTTACCCGGTCATAATGCCCCTTGGCATAAGGACAGGCGGCAGGATTACAGTCAGGGGAACCCTCCAGAAAGCAGAGTTTTTCCTTGGCGGTTATCGTCAGATATTTGAAATTTAGGTTCTGGGCAGTAAGAAGTTGAAAGCATTCTTGTGCGACAGTCCGGGTGATCGTCTTGGCAGTCAGGTAGAAAATGCGGTCAGCCAGTCCTTCTCCGACCGCTTTTACCGATGGGAATACAGTGGATATCGTTTTTCCGACGCCGGTGGGTGCCTGAATAAATATTTTCTTTTTTTGTTCCATCGTCTTATAAACACAGGCGGCCAGATGATGCTGTCCCTCCCGGTATTCAAAAGGAAATTCGAGATTTTGTATGGAGGCGTTCCGTTTTTGCTTCCAGTCGTATTCATAGACCGCCCACGGTTCATAGCGGCGGACGAGTTCCTCAAACCAAGTCCGGATCTCAAGGCTTGTATAAGTTTCCTTGAAGCGGCGTTCTTCCTCGGATTCGAGATGGCAGTACGTAACCTGAACAGAAATAAAAGCGGGATTTTCTTTTTCACAGATCATATAGGCATAGCACATCGCCTGTGCTTTGTGGACGTAAATTGGTTCTTTCAGTTGATTGATGTCCATATAGACGCCCTTTATTTCGTCCACCATGATTTCCGACCCGTCACGCAGGATCCCGTCGGCGCGGCCCTCTACTTTCAGTTCAAAGGTATCAGAAGTGTCCTTGCTGTTTAGTTTGACGCACGTAAATAAAGGCACCTCTGCCTCATAACCGATGCCCATCCGTTTCTGTATTTTTCTGTGAATTTTATTTCCCAGCGCCATAGCTTCTGTATTTTTTACGCCGAAACCGGTGGAGTTGATATCTCCCTCGCGGAAGATAAATTCCACCAGTGAACGCACTGAGATTTTTACAGTGTTTTTTTCCATAGGTCTATTGTAACAGAAGTTTTCCCCTACTCTGCCGGCCCCTGCTCGAGCATCAATTTATTATATAACTCCGATACTTTATCATGTATATCAGCTGACGCAGGTTTGAACCACTTACGTCCTTCAAGCATTTCTTCACTTGCCATAGTAAGATCGCGTTCCACTTTACCGTCTTCTGAATAGAAACGGACACGATAAGTCCAGCCAACTGTTCGCTGATTTGTATGATTATAGTCAAATCGGTAATTAGCAGCATTAAACAGCTTATACAAATATTGAGTCGTATTCACATCTCTTACTTCTACCATTTTTCCATCATTACCGTTCACAATATTTGCGTGAGTAACCCCTTCTGAAATCGTCGGCCATTTTGCTGGAACAGATATTAACGTAATTACATACTTAGCTTTCTTTGTCACTCCGGTTAGTTTAAACTCCCCTTGCTTTTTTACCTTGATTGTTTTCTTTGTCAGTTTGATCTGGGATTTCTTCGCCGACCATTTTACCTTTTTTCCTTTCAGACCATTTTTCAAGTTATCAAATTCATCCGGATCCGTGATATCCGAAAGAATCTTTGATAGTTGATAAGTTTTTCCCTGCTGTACGTAAAGAGGATGAGTTTCCTTTTTCTCAAGTTTTTTAGCCGCAGATATAGGCTTATCCAAAAGCAAAAAGCTTGTTGCCAATAACAGCAACAATAATATAAGTTTTCTTTTCATAAATACCAACTCCTTTTTTGTTTACTTACTCGGATACAAAGAGTTCCTTATTTGTTTTTATTGTAACAGATTTTACTATGAAATGGCAACCACTTTATGGGTTATTGTAAAATTTTGTCGTATATTTGGGAAAATTAGGATGGAGTTTATCGAATATCGTTAGTATTTGTCGAATAATGTCGAACGAAAGTTCGAAAAAATGCATGATTTCTATAGGAAATGTGTTTGAAATATTGTATAATAAAGGAAAATAACAAACCCATAAAAAGCGAGGCTACATATGAAGAAAGAACTGATACAACAGGCATATGAGGAAATACCATTTCTCTCAGAACGCTTAAATGGCACAGAAATTGACTGGAATCTGCCGGAGGGGGAATTTGAAAAAATTCCTCCTCTGGAAAAGGAAGAAATCGCCGCAGATGTTCTCCGGCTGATACCGCCCCGTTATCTGGCGGATGTGTATGGTGGGAATCTGTTGCGGGCAAACACTTCTGGGTCGACAGGAAAGTGTCTGGAAATTTACTGGAACACAGAAGACTGCAGGCGCTCCCTGTATCCGTTATGGTTTTACCGGAAAAAGTTTTATGGTATCTGCACATGGGATAAGAGATGCCAGTTTTATACGATTTCCAGACCGGGGCCGGAGGAAGAAATGGTAAGATACCGGGATTACGGATTGGAATTTAGCAAAAATGATCTGGATGAAGAGAGATTGATCTGGATCTATCAGGAGATCAAAAAATATGAACCGGTATGGATGATTCTGCAGCCTTGTATCGCAGAACTGCTGTGTCTTGTGAAAGAAACACATGATCTGCCGGAACTTGACTCGGTGCGATATATTGAAATGACAGGAGAAATGCTTTCGCAGGAGTTAAGGGATCGTATCGTGGAGACATTTCACTGCACCGTGGCGAATCAGTATGGGATGAATGAAGTAAACTCGATTGCTTATGAATGTCCGCAGGGAAACCTCCACTGCATGGAAGAAAATGTAGTTGTTGAAATACTGGATGACGAGGGAAATGTGCTGCCAGATGGCGAGGAGGGAAATATTTATGTGACGACGTGCCATAATCAGGTTATGCCTTTTATCCGTTATGGAACCGGAGACCGAGGAGTGCTTGAGAGAACACAGTGCAGTTGTGGGTGCCGAGGAAAGATTCTTCGTCTATTGACCGGAAGGAAACATGAATGGGTTCTCACGAGGGATGGGGAAAAGGTAACGCCTTATGTGTTTGTGCGTGCGGTTGAGGCAGTGAATTATCTTACTGATTTTTGTATTCTCCAATACGAGATTGTGCAGATGGATTATGATGAATTTCTGGTTAGGATCGTATTGGACGAGCCAGTAGAGGGAATCCCGGAATTGTTTGTAGAAAATATAGGTCATGAGAGCCTGCAGGCTGCCATGTATGATTTTTGTTTTGAGAAAGAACTTTTCCCAGATGAGACAGGGAAAAGAAGTTTTTTTAAGAATCAGATCAGGAGCGAAAATACATAAAGGAGAAAAGGAGGGAATCTAGGCAAAATGGACAGTATTTACGAAAGAGTGACCGAACTCATCTTGTTAAACGCTCCGGAAGAACCGCAGATGCCGCTAGAAGAGGATACCAGACTTCTTGAGGATTTGGGATATGATTCCATTGCGATGATGAGTCTTCTGGTGGACGTGGAAGAAGAGTATGATTTTGAGACAGAGGATATGGAAGAAAGTTTGAAAGCATTTGAAACCGTAAAAAGTTTTGTAGAGTTTGTCAGAACAAATCAAGGAAAGTTGTAAGAGAGGAAGGATAAGTATATGGAGTCAGGACACATATTACCGATCCGGGAGCCATTGCTAAAGGCGTATTTACATATCGGAATGCCATTTAGTATTCTTCCGGAAAAATTTGAAACAAATGGCTGGGTATATAATACATATATTCAGCTTGTTTATCATGATGAAAATCCGGCGGACGCTTTTATGGATTTTACCCAAGAGAGGTTTTGGGAGGAACATAACGTATTTACAAAAGGTTTTCTCGGATTTCCGGCAGGAACGGATGAGGAACGCATAGAAATGCTGATAGAATGGAAGCGGTTTATGGACATGGGATACTATATATTTGGAGACTGGGACGAGTATTATATTCCGGATACACCGTTTTATGAAAAAAGTTTTTTTCGGCATTATTTTCTGGCATATGGTTATGAAAATGGGGAGATTTGTGTGGAGGGATATCTGGCAGACGGCCACTGGCACCGATTTCGTGTAGAAGAAGAAATATTTTTGCAGGCAGTGCTTCCGGATAAGGACAGGGACAAAAATGGTTATGTAGGGGTCAATCTATACCGACCCAGAGCGGACAAGTTATTTACTTTTGATTCGGGGCAGGTAAAAAGAGAGGTAAAGGCTTATCTTTGCAGTGAGGGAGAAACTACAGAGCTTCTCTATGGTGTGGAGGCGGTGAGAAAATTTTTTGACCAGATGACAGGAGCGATGGAAGAAGGTGCTGACTTTCCGATACAATCGGTGTATATCATCTATGAGCATAAGGTAATGATGCTTAAGCGGCTTGAGTACATGACAGCGGAAAAAAACGGATGCACAGAGGATGATGTGCAGGAATATCAAAAAGTTGTGGATCAGGTTTTTTCTGTCGTATGCAGTTGTGTAAAATACAGGATGACAAGAAGGGTGGCTCATTTGGAACGGATCAGGGAAAAAATAAACGATGCCATAGAGTCAGAACAAAGAATATTAAGGAGAATTTTTAATGAATAGGCTTACGGTAAATACAGATATTAAAGATCAGGCAGCAGATATGATACTTACAAGAGCAGTACTGTCTCCGCAGATGGCAGAAAAGGTGAAAAAAAGACATATAAAGGATATTCCATTTTATGAAGATTTGTCCGTATTTTCTCATGGTTTTTTTAAATATTACTTCGGAGAAGATAATGTGGAGGATTCACTGGAAGAGGTTAACCGGGATATAAAAAATTTTATTGATTCTGGGTATTATATTCGGATTGGTCAAGATTGGGGAGAGAGTCTGATTATCTACGGATATGAGGAAGGAATGGTTTGCGTTATGGGAACTGCCAGATCAGAAAATGAGACGGAGATTTCTTTGTATAAGGAAAAAATCAGCGAGTTATTGAAAAAATCTGGTTTTTTGGAAGGAAAAAGGAGAGATGAATACCTTCGCCTGCGCACCTTGAAAGAAAATTCTGCATTTTCAGATGGAAAAGGCGGAGTGGCCGGATTTTTGAAAGGTCTTTGGCACAAATAGCAGTATCCTGCCATACAGAAGTTTTAGAATGGAGGACGTTATGAAAATGCTGAATGGAAGGGATGACGGTACTGCGGTCATCACAGAAGATGGCAGACAGATCTCCTATGCGGAAATAAAAAGATTTTGCCACGCCTTTCAGGAAAGGATGCCTGACAGAAGTCTTCTGATCATAATTTGTTCCAATACATTAGAATGTATTTCTGGTTACATCGGAAGTCTGATGGGAGAACATGTTCCACTGCTTCTTGGCCCGGACACGGATTTTTTTATGCTGTCAAAATATCTTGAGGCGTATCAGCCGGGATATGTCTGGACGAAAAAAGAAGAACTGGTAAATGAACTGACGGAGAAACAGAAATTTGTGAAAATATTCGGGATGGGAGAATATGTTCTTTTAAAGACGAATTATGCAAAGGTTAAAATGAATCGGGAGCTTGCTCTTTTACTTACCACATCGGGAACGACAGGAAATTTAAAGACGGTGAGGCTGAGCAAAGAAAATCTTTTATCAAACACGCAGAGCATCTGTGAATATTTGAAAATTGAGGAATCGCATCGGGCAATTACCACTCTGCCAATGAACTACACATATGGCTTGTCAGTGGTCAACACGCATTTTTTCAGCGGGGCAACGATCCTTCTTACAGACCGGTCGGTCATTGACCGCAAGTTTTGGGATTTTTTTCGAAAATATCAGGTAACTTCTTTGGCTGGGGTGCCGTATACTTACGAGCTGCTTTGTCGAATGGGGATCAGAAAAATGGAGCTGCCCTCCCTCCGGGTTATGACACAGGCCGGCGGCGCACTGAAGGAACGGGAATGGTCGTATCTGTCCCGCTATTCGGAGGAGCATAAATCTCGGTTTTTTGTAATGTACGGACAGACGGAGGCAACAGCAAGGATAAGTTATCTGGCTCCGGAAAAGATGAAAAGGAAAATGGGAAGCATCGGAAAAGCGATACCGGGAGGGCGATTATATGTGGCAAATGAAGAAGGGGAGAGGATAGACTCTCCTTATGAGAAAGGCCAACTGATCTATGAAGGGCCAAACGTAATGATGGGATATGCTGTGGATGTCCGGGATTTAATATCCGGAAATGAACAGCATGGAAAGCTGTGTACAGGAGATATCGGCTATTCGGATGAAGAAGGCGATTTTTATGTGACCGGACGGATGAACCGCTTTACTAAAATTTATGGAAAACGTATCAATCTTGATGATGTGGAACAGAATCTTTGCGAAAAGATGGGATGTCAGGCAGTATGTATCACCCGAGGAGATGAGATTGTTTTGCTCCACGAGGGAGGAAAAGACGCGGAGATGGCAGGAATCAGGGAATTATGGGAACGGTATGGAATCGGAAGGAAAAATATCATTCCGGTAAAAACCGGGCAGATTCCTCATGCTGCTTCAGGAAAAGTTGATTACAAAGCAGCAGAGAAATTGATACCATAGCCGAGCGAGGTTGATCATCATTGTGCTAATCCGATCGTTCCTGAAAAGTACGGTATGCATAACATGCAGTAAGTACGGTGACTGCGCCGCTGAGACACATACTGAGAGCCAGATTTTTGATCACTCCAACCTGTGTCAGATAAGTAGGTACATATCCGATGATATGAAGAACGATCGCAACCGGAAGAAAATACTTCCGCTTTTTATCGTTTACTGCGATATAGATCAAAACAGCAAGGGCGGCTTGGAAGAACAAGGCAAGAATCCGCTCTACACCGGCAGCTACATTTTCTATCGGCGGGACAGCGATCAGTTGTGCGATCGCTGTTTTATAATCAGCAAGCGCTTCCCCGCTCAGGTTCAATTTGGCAAGGTAGTTATCCATTCCCAGAGAATTTACCATAAAGGCGAGGACGATATTTCCCATAAAAAGCGAACTGCCATAGGCAATCGTTTCAAAGCCTCCATGACCGACTCCGAATAGAAAGGCGTTTTGTTTGCCGGGGCGGTTTTTCATAAACCGGCTGAGGCCGACGTATTTACCAATTTCTTCAAAGATTCCGGCGGCTACCGCGCCATAAAGGGCATACCAGACCGGGTGGGTCGACCGATTAAAAACATCTGCCAGAGAAAAAAAGTTAAATAGGAGCATATTGAGAAATCCTTCTGCCCCAAAGGCAAAAAGTACATAAAATGCCATTCCGATAAAAAAAGAAGATAATTTTGCTCCGGTTTTTGCCCGGTAATATCCCAAAAATATGAAGGGAACAGCAGTACAGATCAGGGCGATAACGATCATGCTTGCCAGTGATTCACTGGAAAATCTGGTTGCCATAAGTAATGTATTCATAATTCACTCTCCATTCTAATAGAACGTTTATAGGTTCTTTTGTATCTCATTTTCTACATACTAAATATCATACCGTTCTTTTGGATGTTTGGCAAATGTTTTTTGTAAATAGGAAATAATGTAAA
The DNA here is from genome assembly GCA_023664685.1 of Roseburia sp. Taxonomy (GTDB): domain Bacteria; phylum Bacillota; class Clostridia; order Lachnospirales; family Lachnospiraceae; genus Eubacterium_F. The sequence continues at coordinate 14,992 of JAMPFC010000015.1, forward strand.
CGGTAGTTGTTGTTTTATGTGGAAATTTGATGGCCGTTCATCGCATATTTTGGTTGTCTGTCGCTAGAGATGGAAATTTGTGTGATGGTGTGATATAATAAATATGATTTATTAATTGGGCTAAAAATCAGGAAAGGAGAATGCTTATCATGAAGAAAATTACAAAGGGAATAGCAGTGTTGCTTTTAATTGCCACTATTTTGTTTAGAACAAATAATGCGTATGCTGCATATAGTGGTGTTGAAGCGGTGAAGTATGCAGAGACGTGGTGGAATGGTTATAATACAAGTCAATATTATAAAGCGGATCTGGATTGTACAAATTTTGTTTCTCAATGCTTGGTCGCCGGCGGGCAGAAAACTTCGAGTAAATTACCAAGCTATTATGATACTGGTTATTGGCGTCCGCATTCGGCCACTTGGGAAAATGCGACATATTGGAGAAAGTATTGGAAGGACAAAACGACACGATGTGGAAGAACGCTTGGAACAAATAAACTTGCTATAAATAATGATTTGTATTCTGCACTTGGTTTGGGAGATGTTATCCAGTGGGGATATGGCACTTCTGATATACATCATTCACAGTTGGTAGAAGGATTTAAAACGAGAGGTGATGGTATCCGAACATGCTATATGATTCAGCATACGGATGCGAGACAGTACATTGACTTATATGATTATTTGAATGCTACTTATTATACGTATGCATGTGGATATCATTTTAGTTTTAAATAAACAGAATAGGAGGGAATTTATATGAAAAAAAGAAAGTTTGAAAAGAGAAAAATAGTTGTTCTTGCAACATGTGTCTGCGCCATTTTGTGTGGAACTACGGTTTATGCATTGGTTCAGAGTGATGAAGCGATTCGTGACAAAAAGCTTGCTGAAATCGACAATTATGAAAAACAGGCAAAAAGTTTAATGGAGGCAGATGCAAATACTGATGATGCTGATAAAAGGCAAGAGTTAAAAGATCAGTTGGGAACTGTTTTGGATAAGAAAATGAAACTTGAAATAGAGACAAATTCCTATGATTATAAAGGGGAATTGGAAATCTCTATTCATTCTGTACTGACTGCAGTAGAAGATTCGGAGCGGTTTCTAAAAGAAAATCCGGAAAAATTATCAAAAAAGGGGGAAAAACGTCTCTCTGCTCTAAGAAACCTTTGTCAAAAATATGAAAAGGAACTGGAGTCCTGTGAGGATTATAAGAAATTGTTAGAAAATTACCGACGGGAGTTAGATGAAATATATAATAACTATCGTTGATACAAATTAGGAAGTTTGCGAGAGAATATAAAACGAATCTTATTAAAGATGGGCTATCATATCGTACTTTTCAGGAACTGTCGGATTAGCACAGTGATGATCTCCCTTAAAAAATAATGTGAGAAATCGTTGCCATTTCATAGTGAAATTTGTTATAATAAAAAGTAATAGTGGTATTCATTATGAAAAGATTGGAGGGGATCATATGCGAAGAATAGTAAGTTTGCTGATGCTCTGCATACTGTGCCTTAACCTTTGTTCCTGTGGGACAAGTAATGTTTCTTCTGATGAACCAGAGGAGACAGCACAGGCTGAAACAGAAACATTTAAAGAAGGAACGATACCGCTTGATGATAAAAGCGAAAATAAGAGCAGTCTTCCGTTCAAGGCATCAGACCATTATGAGTGTATAGAGACAGATACCCCGATTCATGATTCAGGCCTTACCTATATAGAAATCATAGATGATATGATCTATGTCACGATCCAACAGCATGATACGGAAAAAAATCGTGGTTATTATGAATACTGCACCTATGATATGTTAGAGGAAGAATGGACAGAACCCCAAAGGTGTATATGGAGTGAAAATCTGTCCGAACTCGGAGGTGGACAGTTGTTTCACCGTGACACGGATGGAAGTTGGTACTGTCTTCTGGTTCCCAGACGAGAAACAAACCAGAGGGACTGTATCTGCAGACTGAATAATGATGGGACAGTTGAAAAGATTGACCTTCCGGAAGAAGTGTGGCAGGGAGAGAAGGATGTGGGAGTCCTGAATTATGAGTTTATTGGTGATGGGAAGGTTATGATCCTTCTGGAAAAACCGTCGGAAAATATATATGAGGGGTCTACAGAGGTCTATGGGACATGTCTGATGAATATAAAGACAAAAGAATATGAAATCCAGCAGATTTCTAAAGATCTGCTCATTCCAATGGTGATCGGAAATGAATTTTTCTGTACTTCCTACACGGAAGAATCCTGTGGGTTTCTTGTCAAAAAAAAGGACAGCGAACAGCCGGTCAGGGAGTTGAGGTGTGAACCTTTTCAGACAGGTGTGGACCAGTGTACCCCTTTTTTTAAATATCCGCAGATCTGTCAGGATGATGGGGATAACGTATATATTATGTATGATGATGGCATTTATGGCGGGTATTATAAGGACAAAAAGCTAAAACCGATATTAAAGGAAAATATGGCGTTGTTTTTGGGATTAGGTGGAAAGGGAAAAAACGCAGCACCTACTGTGGCGAGTTTTAGCCGGGGAGTGGATACGAAATACGTTGATTTTTATGTATTGATCGCTGAGGCGGCTAGCAGGATTGAAACACAACCGGATTTTAATTATAAGCTTGTGCATATTAAGGCGGAATAATTTCTCTAGATACTGATTCAGAATATTGTAAGTGATAAAAAGGATATCCTAAAGTCTGTTTGTGGCGGAGGGATACCTTTTTTTGTTGTCATTAAAATAAAGAGTAAAGCTGGAATTATCCCATTGCAAAAATAAAAGAAACTTAGTATACTATAGGATACAACAATACGAGGAAAAGATGGAAAACGGATGAAGGACAGATTATATATGGCTTTGGAGCGTTATTGCCGGAAGGATATTCTTCCGATGCATATGCCCGGGCATAAAAGAAATAAAAAATTTCAGATGGGAAATCCGTATGAACTGGATGTCACAGAAGTTACCGGGATGGATGACCTGCATCATCCGACGGGGATCATAAAAGAACTGATGGATCAGATTTCTGCGATGTATCATTCGGAGCATTCTTATCTGCTCATAAACGGAAGCACCGGTGGGATTTTGGCGGCGATCGCCGCCTGTTGCCGCCACGGAGACCGGATCGTAGTAGCTAGAAATTGTCACAGGTCGGTGTATCATGCCATTCGCCTTTTGGAACTCCGGCCGGTGTATGTGTATCCGGAGCCTGCCGGAAGTGCCGGGGAGAGACTTGGGATCGCCGGGGAAATCCGGGCGGAAGCGGTGGAACAGGTACTGAGGCAGTATGATGACATCTCCTGTGTGGTGATCACGTCTCCTACATATGAGGGAATTGTGTCTCCAATCCGGGATATTGCAGAGGTTGTGCATCGAAAGCAGCTTCCGCTTATTGTCGATGAGGCACATGGCGCACATTTTAATTGGCACAATGCATTTCCTGACACAGCTCTGACAGAAGGAGCTGATATTGTAATAGAAAGTCTCCACAAAACACTTCCCGCCTTTACCCAGACGGGACTTCTCCATGTTCGGGAGGGATTTGTCCGGCTCCGGCGGCTTATGTGGAGTCTCGATACATTTCAGTCTAGCAGCCCGTCCTATCTTTTTATGGCTGGCATCGACCGGTGTTTTGCATATATTGAAGAGGAGGGGGCGGAGGCATTTGATGCATATGTGAAAAATCTGCGGGATTTCAGGGAAGAGATGAGAGGACTTAAAAATCTGTATCTTTTTGAGACATCCGCAAAAGAACTTTCTAAAATTGTTGTGGCGACAGACCGGGCGGGTATTTCCGGAAAGAAACTTGCCGATATATTATGTGAAAAATACCGGATCGAGACGGAGATGAGCTGTGGAAATTATTGTATCGCGATGACCAGTGTTTGCGATGAGCGGGCGAGTTTCCGGAGATTTGCCGATGCACTGAAAGAAATTGATGATACAGTTTTGGAAATAGCCGAGAAAAATGACGGTTCGCTTTGGTATGACTGGAGTGCGCCGGAAATCTGTATGTACAGTTTTGAGGCGGCAGACTGCGAAACGGAATCTTTGCCGGTGGGGGAATCGGCAGGACGCATCGCCGGAGAGGATATTTATCTGTATCCGCCGGGGATTCCGGTTGTTGTTCAGGGAGAACGGATATCCGAAGAGACTGCGGCAGTTTTATATGCCGGGGAGAAAAAGGGATATCGAATCTATGGCGTGAGGGATGGAATGGTAACTGTGATTGCCGAGGCATAAAGGAAAAGGCATAAGTAAAGATGGAAATTGTCGGATTGACAGAAATGGAGGGAATCATGGGAAAGTTATTTGTGATCATGGGAAAAAGTGCGACGGGAAAGGACTCTCTGTATCAGAAAATTGTAGAGCGGCATCCAGAACTACATGAGGTCGTATCGTATACGACGAGGCCGATCCGTGCGGGTGAGACATACGGGAAGGAATATTTTTTTGTAAATAAGGAAGAAATGTATGAGATGCAGGAGCAGGGGAAGATCATTGAGTGCCGCAAATACGATACGGTACTTGGCCCGTGGTTTTATTTTACTGCGGATGATGGGCAGATTGATTTTCAAAAAGGAAATTATATTTTGATCTCGACATTGGAGGGATACGAGAAACTCCAGAGCTTTTTTGGGATTGGAAATATTGTTCCGATTTATATTGAGGTAGATGATTTTAAGCGCCTTGAGCGGGCAGTGAACCGTGAACGGAGCCAGAAGAGTCCCTGTGTACCGGAACTGTGCCGCCGGTTTTTGGCGGATGAGGAGGACTTTTCAGAGGATAAGCTTCAGATGGCGGGGATTGAGACAAGGATTTTGAATGATGATCTGGAGCAGGCGATGGAGAATATTGAAATACTGATTCAGGATAGGACTGGAATAAATGAGAAATAAATGATATAATAGTCTCAGCAAAGCTGAGCCATGCGAGTTGCTACGCAACATCGATATGTGCAAAAAGCATGCACAAAAAATATGATAAAATAGTCTCAGCAGAGAGAGGAGATGATAAGCGGTGGATATAAAGATCGACAATGTTCAGCAGACGCAGGCGGCGACGACAGCAAAACAGACCCAGAGTACCGGTGAAGACTTTAAGTTCACGCTTATGAGTTCTCTGGAGGAGGAAGGGCTTCAGGCACGTCTTACGCTCATGATGGAGGACATCACGATGCAGGGAAAGAAGCTTGGAAGGCATATGGACGTACGGGATATGAAGCACTACCGAAAGCTGATCCAAGAATTTATGAATGAAATCGTGAACCGTTCCCACAAATTCAGCCGCGAAAATTTTCTGGACAGGCGGGGGCGGCACCGGGTATATGGTATGATCAAGCGGGTCAATGCGGCGTTGGATGAACTGGCGCAGGAATTGATGCAGGAGGAGAAAGACCATCTTTCTATACTTGGAAAAATTGATGAGATTCGGGGAATGTTGTTGGATATACTCACATAATGAGGGAAAGGAGGACGCTATGTTTTTATTTTCAGAGATTATGGGGCATGATGATATTAAGGAGCATCTTCAGGCGGCGATCCGGGAAGACAAGCCATTTCATGCCTATATTTTTCAGGGCGAGGTAGGATGCGGCAAAGAGACGATGGCAAGGACATTTGCTGCGGGTCTCCAGTGCTTGTCAGAGGAAAGCGACAGGCCATGTGGAACTTGTGCGTCCTGCAAACAGACAGATTCCGGCAACCAACCGGACATTGTCTGGGTGAACCGGGAATTGTCAAGTATCGGCGTGGATGATATCCGGGAAAAAATAAATGGGTCGATCGCGATCCGGCCATTTTCCAGTCCGTATAAAATTTACATTGTGCCAGAGGCAGACCGCATGACAGAGGCGGCACAGAATGCCTTGTTAAAAACGATTGAAGAGCCGCCGGAATATGGCGTGATCATTCTTCTGACGAGTAATATCAATGCGCTTTTGCCGACGATCCAGTCACGGTGTTTGAAACTGGAGTTCCGGCCGCTGTCTACAGCGACGGTGGAAAAATATCTGATGGACAAGTATAATGTCGTTGACTACCGCGCGCGGACGAGTGCGATATTTGCACAGGGAAATCTAGGGAAAGCGATCCGCTACATTGAATCCGAGGATTTTGAAGAGAAGAAAGACAAAGTGATGCGGATTTTGAAAAATGTCCAGACAATGGATGTGTCGGAGATGTTAGAGCTGATCAAGGAAATCGGCGAGGATAAAGATAACGTAAAAGATTATATCGATCTTATGGTTTTGTGGTATCGGGACGTGCTTTTGTTTAAGGCTACTAAAAATATGAACCACCTTATTTTCCAGAGTGAGTTCCGTGCGATTTCCTCCGAGGCAAACCAAAGGGATTATGAAAAAATAGAAGAGATTCTCCAAGCATTTGACAAGGCAAAGCTTCGTCTGAAAGCAAATGTAAATTTTGAAGTTGCGATGGAGCTTATGCTGCTTACGCTTAAGTAAGAGGGAGATCGAAACAGAAAGGTAGGAAAACAAATTGAAAACGATCATAGGTGTACGTTTTCGCCAAGCGGGCAAGATCTATTATTTTGATCCGGGCGACAGGGAAGATATAAAAAGAGGGACGCATGTCATCGTAGAGACAGCAAAAGGCGTGGAATATGGCATGGTGGTGCTTCCGCCTACCGAGATGCCGGAGGAAAAGATCGTGTCTCCCCTCAAGGGAATCATACGGATTGCGACGCCGGAGGATGAGGAGAGCGAGAAGAAGAACCGGGAAAAGGAAGAAGAAGCTTTTGGGATCTGTCTCGAAAAGATTGCACAGCATGGCTTGGAAATGAAACTGATCGCGGCGGAATACACATTTGACAAAAACAAGCTGCTGTTTTATTTTACTGCCGATGGGCGTATTGATTTTCGTGAACTTGTAAAGGACTTGGCGTCGGTATTTCGGACAAGGATTGAACTTCGTCAGATCGGAGTCAGGGACGAGACAAAGCTGCGGGGCGGTATCGGTATATGTGGACGGTCTCTCTGCTGTCACACGTATCTTTCTGAATTTGCGCCGGTTTCGATCAAGATGGCAAAGGAGCAGAATCTTTCCCTCAATCCGACGAAGATTTCCGGGGTGTGTGGGAGACTTATGTGCTGCCTGAAAAATGAGGAGGAGGCTTACGAAGAGCTGAACAGCCACCTTCCCAATGTGGGAAGCAGGGTGAGGACGCCGGAGGGACTGCCGGGCGAGGTTCAGAGCGTGAGTGTACTCAAGCAGAAAGTCCGGGTTATCGTGACGCTTGATAATGATGAAAAAGAAGTGCGGGAGTATCAGGTGTCAGAACTTAAATTCAAAAGAGAGCGCAGGCGTAACCGCAGCGATAATGAAAACGATAAGGAACTGAAGGAGCTTGAGGCGATGGAGAAAAAGGAAGGTAAATCAAAAATCTGATGTCACAGGAGAAGAAATACAGGGAGAGCGGACTTTTAAAACAAGGAGAGCGGCTGGATGATCTGCAGCGGGACGGACTTATGATCATCCAGAATCCGGAATGGTTCTGCTTTGGAATGGATGCAGTACTTTTGACTGCGTTTGTTCGAGCGGGAAAAGGGAATCGTCTGCTTGATTTGGGATGCGGAAATGGCGTGATCCCGCTCCTGCTCTCGGCAAAGACAGAAGGTGAGGCGTTTGAGGGGCTTGAAATTCAAGAGGACATTGCCGATATGGCGGCACGGAGTGTAAAGCTGAACCGTCTGGAAAAGAAGATCCATATCATGACCGGAGATATCAGGGAGGCGTCTTCATATTATGAGGCGTCTTCTTTTGATGTGATCACCTCCAACCCGCCTTATATGACGAACGCCTGCGGACTGACGAATGAGGCGAGCCATAAGGCGGTCGCCAGACATGAACTTTTGTGTTCACTTGAGGATGTTGTCCGTGAGAGTGCAAGACTTTTAAAACCGGGCGGACATTTTTTTATGGTTCATAGACCGTTCCGGCTCAGTGAGATCATGAATACGATGTGCCGGCACAAACTCGAGCCGAAGAGACTGCGGATGGTATATCCGTATGTGGACAGGGAACCCAATATGGTGCTGATCGAGGGAACTAGAGGGGGAAATCAGGGGATGGTCGTGGAAAAGCCCCTGATCGTGTATGAGGATATCAATGTATATACAAAGGAAGTAAGAGAGCTTTATTAGCTTGATGTACCATCAGGTTAACGCGGAATGAAAGGAGACTGGTTATGGGAACGCTCTATTTATGTGCGACGCCGATCGGGAATCTGGAGGATATCACGCTGCGGGTACTCCGGATCTTAAAAGAGGTGGATCTGATCGCTGCAGAGGATACGAGGCAGACAGTGAAATTGTTGAACCATTTTGAGATCAAGACGCCTCTTGTGAGTTATCACGAACACAATAAATACCAAAAGACGCCGGTGTTGATCCGGGAACTTTTAGAGGGAAAAGATATTGCGCTCGTGACGGATGCCGGAACGCCGGCGATTTCAGATCCCGGGGAGGAACTGGCTCTGGCGGCGTATGAGGCGGGGATACCGGTTACATCCCTGCCGGGAGCTTCTGCGGTCATAACAGCGCTTACACTCTCCGGTCTGCCGACTAGAAGTTTTGCGTTTGAGGGGTTTTTGCCGCAGGATAAAAAAGAGTGTGACAGGGTGCTAAAACATCTGAAAACGTCCACGTACACGACGGTATTTTACGAGGCGCCGCACCGGCTTGTAAAAACATTAGAGAAGATCGCCGGAGTGATAGAGGGCGGCCGGAAGATCACGGTGTGCCGGGAACTGACCAAAAAGCATGAGACCGTAATGCAGTGTACACTTGCCGAGGCTCTTTCGTATTTTCAGGAAAATGAGCCGAGGGGTGAATTTGTCTTTGTTTTGCAGGGAGCGGATGCGTCAGAATTGGAAAAAGAAGAGCAAAAGAAGTGGGAAAAGCTTTCCCTTGAAGAGCATATGGAAATGTATGTGTCGCAGGGGATGCAGCGGAATGCGGCGATGAAAGCGGTGGCAAAAGACCGCGGAATAACGAAAAATCAAGTGTATCGGGAATTGATGGTGGATTCAAAAGATCGCGCAGAAAGGCTTTGAAAAAATATCTTCCAGAATATTCCAGTGAACGCATAAAGGAAAGGCAGGAGTCTAGGGGGGCTCCTGCCACACTAAAGGGATATATGATTAAATTAAACCAGCTAGCTTAGATAACTCTTCGATCGATTTTTTGGAAACAAGCTTTCCGTGATATTCTATCAAATTTTCCTCTGAACCCGTGAAAACATCACTTGGGCCGTATTTTTCCAAAACAATACGATTATCTTCTGTAAAAATTTCTAACGAATCCCGATCCTCGATTCCAAGCGAACGTCTGAGTTCAATCGGAATAGTGATACGACCTAATTCGTCCAATCGTCTTACGATTCCTGTGTTTTTCATAATTGACACTCCTTTGAATATTCATCCCAATAAATCAACGTACCCTTGTTATAATTTTTTATAGTATTATATTATCATTTGTTTTTTGCATAGTCAATAAAATGAATATTTAAAATTTATAAAATATGTATTAAAAAGTCTAATTGTGGGAAATTTTATCAGATTTTGTCAGGAAGTCTCCGAAGCACCTGAACCGCCAGATATCCAATCAAAAAGCCAGTGATCAGTCCGCTAAAGTATAAAATTGGAAAATACCACAGCACAGAACGGAAACCGACGAGAAGGGCTGCGGTGAAAAACTGGCCGGTGTTGTGGAGGATTCCCCCCAGTGCGCTCACGGAAATAACGGAAAAATGCGATTTGCCGGTCTTTTTTAAGAACGCCATAAAGATCAGGCTCAGTATGCTTCCGGACAGACTGTATAAGAGCGCAAACAAACTTCCGAACGTAAAGGCGTTTAACAGGTTGCGGAGCATGGACAGCCCAAACGCATAACGGAAATTTTTCCGAAAAAGTACAATGACGATGACCAGATTCGCAAGTCCGAGCTTCATCCCGGGAAAGGGGAGAGGAAGGGGGATGAGGCTTTCGATATAGCTGAAAATAAAGGCAATCGCAGTATAGAGCGAAAATTCGGCGATGTTTTTCAGGTTACTCATGCTCCACCTCCTGTAATGGCGTCTGGCTGTGCATCCTCATCCCGGTTTATGATTTCCAGAACGAGTTTGTGGGGAAGGCATACGATGGTTTCGCCGGCCTTGGAAATTCCGCGCATGTTTACGCAGACCTTGTCATGGCAGTCGGCTTCTTTCATATAGACAGTTCCCGCTTTTATATAGAAGGTATTTGTTCCGCCCTCAGTCTGGATGTCCTCTGTGCAGTCCGTGGACAGAGGGCGGGTGAAAAGGACGTTCCCATCCAAGCGTATTTCCACGTAATTTCCGGAGTCCGTGCGGGGCAGATAGATCATAATGCTTAAACATATTCCGAATAAGAAAAGAACCGCAACAAAAATAAGATCCGTTTTTCCGATTTTCATCCTGCACCTCCTCCGCTTTTTCCTAAGTATAGCATAAATAACGTGTCCGGAAAATAAAAAAAGCAGAAATTGCAGTAAATTCTAAAAGATATTCTTGACAGAGGGATAGTAGTGGTATATGATAAGGGTACACATGGTTTTGAAAACTACATGAAGTAAAATTGATTACAAGGAAAGGATGTTGGTTTAATGGGAAGCGCAGAAGGGAAAAAGTTTGAACTTGTGGGAATTGCAGATCGTTTTATCGAGACGGAAACAGATGAAGCGGGGATACTGAGTACAATCTCATATAAGAATGATGAAAAGTTCAATTTTGCGTATGATGTGGTGGATGTGATGGCAAAGAAGTGTCCTGATAAACTGGCGATGCTTCATGTAGCAAAAGATGGACGGGAGAGGTATTTTTCATTCCGTGACATGGCGAAATATTCCAATATGGCGGCGAATTATTTTAGTTATCTCGGGATCCGCCGGGGCGATAAGGTGATGCTCGTGTTAAAGCGGCATTTTCAGTTCTGGTTTTCGATCCTTGCACTTCATAAGATCGGGGCGATCGCGATCCCGGCTACAAATCTTCTTACCAAAAAAGATTTTGAATACCGTTTTAAGGCGGGCGAGGTAGATGCGATCGTCTGCACAGCGGATGGTGAGGTTTCCCGTGAGGTGGATAAGGCGGCGCATGGAAATTCAAGGTTAAAGACAAAGATCATGGTAGGCGGAGCCAGAGAGTCATGGCACTGCTTTAATAAGGATATCCGGTATTTTTCCGCTAACTTTACGAAGCCGGAGGATGTGCCGGGCGGAGACGATACGATGCTTATGTTTTTTACATCCGGCACGACTTCGTATCCCAAAATAACGACGCACAGCTACAAATATCCTCTGGGACATTATATCACTGCAAAGTACTGGCATCAGGTGGATCCGGACGGAATCCATTTTGCAATCTCCGATACCGGCTGGGGAAAGGCGCTCTGGGGAAAAATTTACGGACAGTGGATCTGTGAAGCGCCGCTCTTTACTTATGATTTTGATGATTTTGATGCAAAAGAGATTTTGCAGATGATTGAGAAATATCAGATCACTACGTTTTGCGCGCCGCCTACGGTGTACCGCGTGATGGTGCATCTGAAACTGGAGAATTACGACCTCTCCTCCCTGCAAAATGTGACGACAGCGGGAGAGGCGCTGAATCCAAAGATTTATGAGAAATTTAAAGAAAAAACCGGATTTGATATTATGGAGGGCTTCGGGCAGACCGAGACGACGATGATCATCGGAAATATTCAGGGAATGACGCCGCGTCCCGGCTCGATGGGGAAACCAAGCCCGCTTTATGATGTTTCCATTATGCTTCCGGATGGGACGATTGCAGAACCTCACGAGGAGGGAGAAATCGTCGTAAAGACTTCTGAGGGGAGTCCGAATGGTCTTTTCACAGGATATTTTGGGGATCAGGAGAAAACGGATGCCGTCTGGTATGACGGTTATTATCATACGGGAGATACTGCGTTTATGGATGAGGATGGTTATCTGTGGTATGTCGGAAGAGTGGATGACGTCATCAAATCAGCCGGATACCGGATCGGGCCATTTGAAATCGAGAATGAGATCATGAAACTTCCGTATGTGCTTGAGTGTGCGGTGACTTCAGTGCCTGACCGGCTCAGGGGGCAGGCGATCAAAGCGACGATCGTACTGGCAGATGGCAGTGAAGGCGACGAGCATATGAAGAATGATATCGTCAAATATCTGAAAAGCAACATTGCTTCCTATAAATGGCCTAAGATCGTGGATTTTGCGAAGGAGCTTCCGAAGACGATAAGCGGTAAGATCCGGAGAGCGGAGATCAAACAGGGCGACTGGAAGGAAGAAGGGGCAGCAGAGGAGCAAAAAGAACAAGATGGCTCTGACGAAGCTGCAACAGAAGAAAAGGAAGTATTAAAGGATGAATAAGACAGGTTCTTTCTGGAGGACACACAGAGAGGCACTCGTATTTTTATATTTTCCGGTTTATCTGCTCTGGTTTTTTATGCTGGAGCAGATGGAGCCGGAAAATCTCTTTTTTGTGACAAACCCTCTGGATCACTATATTCCGTTTTGTGAATATTTTATCGTGCCATATCTGCTTTGGTTTCCTTATTTGTTCGGGGGACTTTTCTGGTTTTACCGTTGGGAACGAAAAAGCGGATTTATGAAATTTGCGCTGACTTTGATCGCAGGCCTGACCATCTGCCTTTTTATTTACATGGTTTTTCCAAATGCTCAGGCACTCCGCCCGAATCCGTATCCCCGTGACAATTTTTTTACTGACGTGGTAAAGCTACTTCAGGGTTTTGATACGCCGACCAATGTCTGCCCGAGCATCCATGTATTTTCGACGGTCGCACTGCATATCGCTGTCATGAAAAGCGAAGTTCTCCGGAAAAAACGTTATGTAACATATGGTTCATGGATTCTTGCGGTATCCATCTGTCTGTCCACTGTATTTTTAAAACAGCACTCTTTTACGGATGTGATCTGCGCTTTGGCCTTGAATGCTGTACTGTATTTTCTTATTTACCGGCTTCTCTCAAAGAAGTTCAGATGTTCTCTTGACAGTTTTGTGACAGGGGAGTAAACTAAAAGCAGTGATATTTGAGGCGGACTCTCAAAAATATATGTGTAAAGGAAGTACGATACTATGGAAAAGAAAAATATCGATTGGGCAAACATAGGATTTTCTTATCGGCCGGCCGATAAGCGATACGTAGCAAACTTTAAAAATGGAGCATGGGATGAGGGGGCGATGACCGACGACCCGACGATCACCATGAGCGAATGCGCCTGTGTACTTCAATATGCACAGACATGTTTTGAAGGCTTAAAGGCATATACATCGGAGGATGGGCATATTGTGGCATTTCGTCCAGACATGAATGCGAAGCGTATGTCGGATACGGCAAAACGTCTTGAGATGCCGGTGTTCCCCGAGGATAAATTTGTGGATGCAGTTGTGCAGACTGTCCTTGCCAATGAAGCATATGTTCCGCCATATGGTTCTGGCGCCACCTTATATATCCGGCCATTTCTATTTGGGATCGGGCCGGTGATCGGTGTAGCTCCGGCAGAGGAGTACCAGTTCCGTGTATTCTGTACACCGGTAGGCCCTTATTTTAAAGGCGGTGCAAAACCGATTACGATCCGTGTCAGTGACTTTGACCGTGCGGCGCCAAATGGCACTGGTAATATCAAGGCAGGACTCAATTATGCGATGAGCCTTCATGCGATCGTAGACGCTCACGAGAAAGGATTTGCAGAAAATATGTATCTGGATCCGAAAACCCATACGAAGGTTGAGGAGACAGGCGGTGCAAACTTTATCTTTGTGACAAAAGACGGGAAAGTGGTTACGCCAAAATCAGACAGCATACTGCCTTCGATCACAAGACGTTCCCTCGTGGCGATTGCGAGAGACCACCTCGGACTGGAAGTAGAAGAGCGAGAAGTCTTTATGGATGAGGTGAAAGATTTTGCAGAGTGCGGTTTGTGCGGAACAGCGGCAGTGATCTCGCCGGTCGGCAAAATTGTAGACCACGGAAAGGAAATCTGCTTCCCGAGCGGCATGGAGGGAATGGGTGAAGTGACGAAGAAACTTTATGACACGCTGACCGGAATGCAGATGGGAAGAATCGAAGCTCCGGAGGGCTGGATCAAAGTGATCAAGTAATTTTATAAACATTGGAAATATTTGGAAAGAAAGTATGTGTTTGGAAAAGATTCGCATGTACTTTCTTTTTTAGAAAGGAAGGTTGATAAATATGGAGACGATTGCAAGTTTTACAGTAGACCATCTGAAACTTTTGCCGGGAGTGTATGTGTCGAGAAAGGATTGTACGGGTACGGATATCGTGACGACATTTGATATCCGCATGACGAGACCGAACTTTGAGCCGGTTATGAATACAGCCGAGATACATGCGATCGAGCATTTGGGGGCTACGTTTCTGAGAAATCATCCCCAGATGGGGGAGAAAACCGTTTATTTTGGCCCGATGGGGTGCCGGACGGGATTTTACCTCATACTTGCCGGAGATTATGAGTCAGCCGATATCGTTCCTCTTTTAAAGGAAATGTTTATTTTTATAAAGGATTATGAGGGGGATATTCCGGGCGCAGCGCCGGAGGCGTGTGGAAATTATCTGGATCTCAATCTTCCGATGGCAAAATACGAAGCAGAGAAATATCTGTCCGAAGTATTGGAGGGTATTACAGAAGAAAGGCTTGTTTATTAGTCAGGCATTATTTTTGTCTCCCTGCATATTTATAATAAAAAGAATGTAATGTGGGGCCAGAGCGGGATGTTCGATTGGGAAGGGCGGATTTTGGACAACAAAAGCATAATGATGGTAAAGGCAGCACTTCCCTTTCTGGATCTTCCTGTCGGAAATGTTGTGGATATCGAGGGGCTGCTCCGTGCGATCCGCGAATTTTGTCATAAGAGGGAACAGAGGATGATCGATATGATCCTGAACTTTTTTATGATGAAACGGATGATGTCGATCATGAGTATGATGAATGAGACGCAAAATTCGGAGCGGGGCATGGAGGGGATGTTCGATCTCATCAAAAACCAGATTCCGAAAGAACAGCAGGATATGTTTGAAATGATGTCCATGATGATGTCGATGTCTGAGATGGGAAATGCCGCGGCAGAGGCGGAGACACCGACGGAGCCACTGGCAGAGCCAGAACAGGAGGCATCACCGGAGGCAGCAGAGCCGGCACAGGAGGATGTGGAACAGCCGATTCCTGAGATTTGGCAGCGCATTGCAGATAATATCAGGGAGTAAAATATGACAGACCAGAGTGAAATACTTCGCAACATGCATCCGTTGAAAGTCCAGATCATAAAAGAACTGGAGGAAAAGGCGGCAGGAAAGGGAATGAAGAGTACCGCCCCACTTATTATGGAAGCGATGCAGAAATTAAAGGCAAACAATCTCTCCTTTTCGCAGGAGGAGGTTTCGGTCTTGTTGGAAATCATGACAAAGGGTATGAGCGCAGAGGAGAAACAGCGCGTGGAGATGATGAAACAGGTCGTAAGAAATAGAGGAAAGAAGTAAAAAGACGGAATGGGATACTACATGATGAAAGGAGAGTCCTATGTACAGGAAAATAAAAAAACCAACTGCTGTTTTATTGTTTTGTATCATGCTGGCGGGAACGGTGTGTCCTTATGACGCAGGAAATGTTCTGGCGGCCGCTCAGCCGAAACTGAGTACGAAAAGCATTACGGTACAAAAAGGAAAGCAAAAAAAGGTCACTTTAAAGAAGAAAACAGGAGCCAAAAAGATAAAGTGGGCGATCGGCAGTAAGAAGATTGCAACGATCAAAGCGAAAAAGGCGACTGTGACTGTAAAAGGGAAAAAAGCCGGTCAGACAAAATTGACCTGTCGCTTTGTTTATCAGGGAAAGGTGAAAAAACTTGTGTGCAAGGTAAAAGTTACAGAAAGCTCTAAGCCATCGGTGAGCAAGACGACTCCGGCGCCAGACGTAATACCGACGCCGGATTTGAACAGCACATCTGGAAATCCGGGTACATCGGATGACAGCCAGCAGCTACCTGCACCAGAAATATCAGAGGGGCCGGATGTATCCGGAAACCCGGGAACGTCAGGAGAGCCAGATGCATCTGGGAATCCGGAGACGTCTCAAAAACCACCTGCTCAAACATCTTCTGCCGGGACAGGCAAACCGGGTGAGACAGGCGCGCCGCAGAATACGGCAACTCCCACTCCGGAACCGGCTGAAGAAGGTGTTTTACTGGACAATGATTATTCGGATGGTTCGACAGGCGGTTTCCGTGGAAGAGGAGGTGCTGCGGTCAAATCGGTAGTGGACGAGAGCATCGCAGCAGTCCCTGTATTGGCTGTGACGGGGAGGACTGTTTCATGGAATGGCGCAGAAATAGATGCTACCGCTCTTCTTGTACCCGGAAAAACTTATACTGTGAGTACCGCGGTCTATCAGAAAGCGGTGTCAGAGACAACGATCAAATTGACGCTTTCTTATAAAGAGAATAAAGTAGAAAAATATATGACGATTGCCTCGACAAAAGTTTCCCAGAATCAATGGTCGGGGATCAAGACAGAACTGTCTGTACCAGAGGGAGCGACGGATTTGATCCTGTATGTTGAAGAGAGTGATAAGAATGATTTTTATGTGGCACCCATACAGCTTTTTGACAATGACAGTTACGATAAGATTGTGATCGATGATTTTTCCGAGGGAACGCTTACTAATTTTAATGAGCGGTCTGCAACGATCGAGGTTTCGGATGGCGGCGTCAGCGGAAAGTGTCTGAAGGTGACGGGGAGGACAAATTCGTGGAACGGAGTTTCCTCGAAAGCTCCGATAGCGCCGGGGGCGTCTGTATATGTATCGGGATATGTCAAAACTCTTGCTGAGGGAGCTACGCTGAAAGTCAGTGCGCAAGGGACTTCGCCAGACGGGAAGGCGGATTATCCACAGCTTCTGAAAAAGGAACTGAATGCAGGGGAGTGGACGAAATTCAGTTGCGTGAAGACATTTAATAAAGCAGATTATATGAGTTTGGATTTCGTGTATTTTGAATTGGAAGACAGTAAAAATGCATATCCGGATTTTTATTTGGATAATGTGAGTATCTGTGTGGTAAATGGAGAAACCGATGCATCGGATATACAGGCGGATTCGACTTATGATATAACAGGAAGTCTTCTCGATTCTTACAAACCATTTTTTGGAAATGTGGGAACCTGCATGAATCTTTCACAGTTAAATGGTTCTGGAACATTTGATTTTGCAAAGAGTCAGTATAACAGCATTACTCCGGAAAATGAGACGAAACCGGACAGCCTTCTGAGTGCGGGTACGATATCCGTATCAGACGCAAAAAAGAATCAATACTATTATGTGCCGGATAATTATACGGAAGAGAAGTGTCCGAAGATAAATTATACAAACATTGATGCGTATATGAAAAAAGCAGCAGAGAACGGAATGCGTATCCGGTTCCATGTATTCGTATGGCATCAGCAGACACCAAAATGGTTCTTTAAGGAAAATTATGATGAAAATGGTGACTGGGTGAGTGAGGATGTGATGAATGCACGTCTTGAACTTTATATTAAGTCTGTGATCAAGTATATTTCCATGAAGGAACAAGAACTTGGATATGGCGATGTGGTTTACTGCTATGATGTGGTCAATGAATATTTTCATAATAATAACAACAAAGACAGCAATGGAAAGTTTTATAAATCTTATTGGGATGAGGTTTACTATCCGAAGAAAACAATCGATGAAAAAGAAGGTACTTATGAGCAGACGACAGAACCGGTATATGTAAAAACTGCATTTACCTATGCCCGGGATATTCTTGATCAGTATAACAAGACGGATATTAAATTGTTCTATAATGATTTCAACACATATGATGGTAGTACACCGAATAACATCATTGCCATGATGAAGTATGTAAATAAAGAAAAGATACTATGTGATGGGATCGGGATGCAGAGCCATCTGGCAGTAACTTATCCGACGCCAGCATATTACACAGCAGCCCTTAAGAAATTTGTCGCCAGTGAATACATCAAGGAAGTGCAGATTACAGAGCTGGATGTAACAGCGGAGGAGAGTAAGGGCCAAACACTGGAGACACAGATGGCGTATTACTATAATCTGATGAAATTAGTTCTGGATGTGCAGAAAGATAATCCGGGTAAGATTACCGGATTGACATTCTGGGGACTGTATGATAGTGTCTCATGGAGAAAAGAGGGAAGACCGCTTCTCTTTACGAGTACATCCAAAGCAAAAGGCGTTTACTTTAAGGTTTTACAGGCGGCTGCAGAGGCGGCAGAGAACCGCTAAGGGTGTAAATGCGTACGAATGAGATAAAAATTGAAGAAAAATAAAAATTATTAGCACTCGAGCTTGACGAGTGCTAATAATTATGTTATAACAGAATTATAGAGGGAGGGACACTGTGAAAAATTGCACTGATGTGCCAATTTTTCGCAGGGCAATTTGTTTCTGAGCGAAAACAAATTGCTCTGATCCGACACGAGAAACTCTTTGAGATTTCTCGTGCGGTTCTTCGCGATAAATCGCTCAGAAAAGAGGGGTTATCATGGATGTTACAAAATTCACACAGAAATCAGTTGAAATCCTGAACAGTCTGGAAAAGATCGCCTATGATTTTGGGGCGCAGGAAATCGTACAGGAGCATTTGTTGTATGGAATGCTGACGATCGAGGACAGTCTCCTGAAAAAATTGATCGAAAAGATGGAGATTGACAGTGATGTATTTTTGGCGCAGGTGGAGGGACTTGTGCGCAAACGCCCGAAAGTCAGCGGTGGACAGGTATATATCGGTGAGCAGTTAAATAAGGTTCTGGTATATGCCGAAAATGAGGCGAAGGCTCTGGGGGATGAGTATGTATCTGTGGAGCATCTGTTCTTAAGCCTTCTTCGGAAACCGTCGCGGGAGGTCAAGCAGTTATTTCATGATTTTCAGATCGACAGGGAGCGTTTTTTGCAGGCATTGTCGAAGATAAGGGGAAATCAGAAGGTGACGACGGATCATCCGGAAGCAGTTTATGACAGCCTGAATAAATACGGTTACGATCTGGTAGAGCGGGCGAGGGAGCAAAAACTGGATCCGGTCATCGGCAGGGATTCGGAGATTCGGAATATGATCCGTATCCTTTCCCGCAAATCCAAAAATAATCCGGTACTGATCGGAGAGCCGGGCGTTGGAAAGACGGCCGCTGTCGAGGGGCTTACCCAGCGGATCGTCCGGGGAGATGTGCCGGATGCGTTGAAGGAGAAGCAGATTTTTGCGCTTGATATGGGATCGCTGGTGGCAGGCGCTAAGTACCGGGGCGAGTTTGAGGAAAGGCTGAAAGCGGTTCTTGAGGAAGTGAAGGAGAGCGATGGGCAGATCATTCTTTTTGTGGATGAACTTCATACCATCGTCGGCGCGGGAAAGACCGAGGGTTCGATGGATGCGGGAAATATGCTCAAGCCGATGCTTGCCAGAGGGGAGCTGCATTGTATCGGTGCGACGACACTGGACGAGTACCGGATGTATATAGAAAAAGACGCCGCTCTTGAGCGGAGGTTTCAGCCGGTTCTGGTGGACGAGCCAACTGTCGAGGATACGATTTCGATTTTGCGTGGGCTGAAAGACCGTTATGAGGTATTTCACGGAGTTAAGATCATGGATGCGGCGCTTGTCAGTGCAGCGGTTCTTTCGAACCGTTATATTTCCGATCGTTTTCTGCCGGATAAGGCGATTGATCTGGTGGATGAGGCGTGTGCTTTGATCAAGACTGAACTGGATTCTCTTCCAACCGAACTGGACGATGTGAAACGACACATCATGCAGTTAGAGATTGAGGAGGCAGCCCTGCGAAAAGAGACGGATAACCTGAGCGTGGAACGACTCGTTAATCTGCAAAAAGAGCTTGCGGAGCTGCGGGAGGATTTTGCCGGGGCAAAGGCAAAATGGGACAATGAAAAAAATGCGGTAGAGCGGGTTCATAGTTTGAAAGCAGAACTGGAAGAGGTAAATAACCAGATTGAGGTGGCAAAAAATAATTATAATCTCGAAAAGGCGGCGCAGCTTCAATATGGCGATCTTCCGAGGATCATGAAACAGATTCATGATGCAGAGGAGAAAGCGAAGCTGAGTGAACAGTCTATGGTGCATGAGCGCGTGACGGAGGAAGAAATCGCCAAGATCGTCTCTCGATGGACAGGGGTTCCGGTGGCAAAACTGACGGAATCTGAGCGGAACAAGACACTCCATCTCGATGAGGCGCTTCACCAGAGGGTGGTGGGACAGGACGAGGGCGTTACCAAGGTAACAGAGGCGATTCTCCGTTCTAAAGCGGGGATCAAAGACCCGGATAAACCGATTGGTTCGTTCTTATTCCTCGGCCCGACCGGCGTCGGAAAGACAGAGCTTGCCAAGAGCCTCGCCCAGAATTTGTTTGACAATGAGCAGAATATTGTCCGCATCGATATGAGCGAATATATGGAGAAACATTCGGTTTCAAGACTGATCGGGGCGCCTCCGGGATATGTAGGATACGAGGAGGGCGGACAGCTCACAGAGGCGGTTCGCAGGAAACCGTATTCCGTCGTTTTGTTTGACGAGATTGAAAAAGCCCATCCGGACGTGTTTAATGTATTTTTGCAGATCCTTGATGATGGCAGGGTGACAGACTCCAAAGGCCGCACTGTGGACTTCAAAAATACGATCCTTATCATGACGTCAAATCTCGGGGCGGAATATTTACTGGACGGAATCGACGAGGACGGAAATATCCAAGAGGAAGCAGAAAATCTTGTCATGGAAAAACTCCGTGTCAGCTTCAAGCCAGAGTTTTTGAACCGTCTGGACGAGATCATCATGTTTACGCCGCTTTCCCGGAATCATATCCGGAGTATCATTGACCTTCAGATCGACGAGCTGAACCAACGCCTCTTTGAGCGCGAACTTTCGGTAAAACTTACCGATGAGGCAAAAGACAAGATCGTGGAGGAGGCTTACGAACCGGCGTATGGGGCAAGACCGCTGAAACGTTATATACAGAAGCATGTGGAGACGCTTCTGGCAAAGAAGATTCTGGCGGATGAGCTGCATGCGGGGGAGACATTTGTGATCGATGCCGGGGAGATATAACTTGATGGGGGGAAATCCATCGGAACTTTTTGATCCTAGAGTATGGGGTGTATTGCGAATCATGGTTTCTTATGGTAAAATAAATGAAAGGAGATACTATGGAAGATGAGCAGAAGGAGTTTTATCCTTCAAAAGAAATGTTGGATAAAATTAAGGGATTTCGTTTGTTTGACGATGCCTTTATGACAAAGTGCTTTGAAGAAAATATAAATTGCACGGAATTTGTGTTGCGGATAATTTTGGATAAGCGTGACCTCACTGTTATCAAAGTGGATACGCAGCATGAAATATCAAATTTGAAGGGGCATAGTATCCGACTTGATATTTTTGCGAAAGATGCAAAAGGGGTATACTATGATATTGAAGTCCAAAGAAGTGATGAAGGTGCTATTCCGAAACGTGCGAGATATAACAGCAGTCTGATTGATGCAAATGTGCTGAAAAAGGGTGTGGGATATGACAAGTTACCAGAATCTTATGTGATATTTATTGCAGAAAATGATGTACTTGCGTATAATAGACCAGTATATCATATTGACAGGACGATAAGAGAAACAGGAACAGTGTTCAATGACGAGGCACATATTGTCTATGTGAATGGTGCTTGGCGTGCAGATGATGCAATCGGACATTTGATGCATGATTTTAGTTGTAGTAACCCTGCGGACATGAATTATTCTTTGTTGGCAGAAACAACGCAATATTTTAAAGAAAATCCGGAAGGAGTGAGGCGTATGTGTAAAGGAATGGAAGAATTGATAGAAACAAATAATAAAAGAATTGCACTAAAAATGCTGAAAAAGGGCTATTCTGTAGAGGAAATAGCAGAAGTGACAGAATTAGACGAGGCAGTGATAAATAAGATGAAAGAGGAAAATTTAGCACTAGCATGATTTTGTTCTGTGAGAAGATAGGAAGTGCAGAAAAGAGGAATGTATGACAGAATTAAATGAATTGGATTCAACTTGTGGCGTTTCAGATGAGGAACTGACCAAGCGGTTTCATGAGGCGGTACGGATCGATAATGAGATTAAAAAAATAAAAGGTGTTCCTATTGCTAGGTATGACAAGGAGAAAAAACAGCCTTATCTGGAATATCCGGATGGGAGAAGAGAGTATGCCTGAATGGCAGTGGGAAAATTAAAAAGGCATTGGTTGCCATTATATTTATACACAAAAAATAGTGCCCAAACTCTGGTAAAGTAAAGCACTATTTTTTATATTCACAAACCGGGGGCTAGAATACATCTAGTTTCGGCTCTCTTGTTAAAAGTATTATAGCATGGTTACTTTTGCCTGTCAAGCAAAAAATGGTGTATCGATATACAGCTACCAATATAAGGGTAAGAAAATGTTTTGTTTCCCTTCAAATTTTTATCATCAAGCAAGTATTTCGCTTTGAGCGGGATAATAAAAAATACGATTTCCGTCTTTAATCTTTCGGTATTCTAAATTCCAGATATTACCATCGATATCATCACATATTAACTGAAAATATTTTGGGTATCCATCCTGCTTATCAATGATGTCTTCGTCCATTGTGAAATTGTAGTCAGGATTTAGTTCTTTTTCTTCTATTACTGAGCGTGAGTATGTGATCTTATAGCTTTTTTCCTTGCCAATACTGCCACTTATATACTCATCATAATAGAAAATATATCAAATGGGGGATGATGAGTGGTTTTCCACCGTTAATGCAAACAAGGAATCATTTAATTTTTCGATTTCAATAGAAAAATCAGGCTTAATTTTTTTGATTCTTTCTATCCTGTTTTTCTTGCTTTCATATGTATAAGTTAAATATGAAGTAAAAATTCCTGCGGCTACTCTGTAAAAGGAAAGTAAACTATCTAAGCCAATATCTAAAAATTGTTTTATTAGTAATGCATGCAGTATCCCCATTATGATTGGAAAAAACATAATAATTATAAGTAATAATAATGCATAATGGTATTTGTTGATAAATCTTTTTGTTTTGCATTTTATTTTTTTCATTGTAGTGCCTCCTTTATTATTTTAATAATGTACGGTGACTTATAAGAAATATTTGCTGTTAAAAAAGGAGAGTGCCGTCTGCCATGACAGGTGACACCCTTCTTTTAAGATGTGACTTAAAAATAATCTGCTTAGTTAACAAATATCAGATGCAATTTTCATTAATGCACTTGTTGTTTGTACATTTACAATTCATAGGAAACTGACCTTTTGGTTCATCAGATTCATACCATTTGTTTCTAAAATTCGTACAAGCATCATATAATTCAAAAACCAAAGGAACACCTAGTGAAGCAAGTTTTTTAAATTCATCATCATATTTTTTATAATGCTCTAAACTTACCAGTCCATGAACTAATTCGTTTCTCTTGTGGCACCAGTCTAAGATACGGTTCAACAAATTGACATCAAATGAATCAAATGCGCCATATTTGGTGTTCACTAATTTTTTTAAACAGTTAATTCTTGTTGATATTGCAGCTGTTGTTTTGTTTGTTCTTTTTGGTAGTGTACATTTATCTATGTATTTGGCAATTAAGCGACTAATTCTCTGGTCAAATATTGCATAACAATACCATACAGCCTCAACATAAAATTTGTCATCATAAGCTACCGACATTTTATCAATAAATTCCTCATGCATATCAGACATTTCTAGTCGAATGTTGTACTCTTCCTTTGCATTCATAATTTGCCTCCATTATTATTTTAATAATGTACATTGACATTGTCATCACAATCTAAAGTGGTTAAATTCGGATTGTTTGTCAACCCCAAAACGGTTAGTCGATTATTGCCACACTTTAATCTCTCTAGTTTCGTTATCTTCTTACCGGTTTACACCTGTTTTCCCCTACTGTCAAAATTTCTATATTGAATGATGAAGTAAAGGAGTTGTTAGTTAAGAAGTGCAACCTCTGTCACCTATAAATAATTCTTGCATTACCAATAAGAGAGGAAAGCTGTGGCTAACTCTTTAGTATAGCTTTTCCCATACACTTTTTTTCCGTTCGATTTACTAAATGCTTTTACAACTATTTTATAAAAAAATGCAGTCTCTCCCAAATAGTAAGTATATTTTAAACTTGCATTTTTCTTTGTGCCCAAATCATATAAATCTTTCTTTGTTTCAAGATAATATAAATCATCAACGTCGTCATCTTCTCTATAAATCCAAACAGTATATCCTTTCGCTTTAGGTACCTTTTTCCATGTTACTGTAAGTATATTGTCATCGGAAAGCCTCCATTTCCCTTTGGGTGCTGCTAGTTTTGCCTTCTTGGTTGCTGCATATACTTTTTGCTCTGTTGTAGGAACAGAAACACTACCTATCAAAGCTATGCAAAATATCAATAGTGCCAAACTCAATTTCTTGTTATGTTTTTTCATGTTTAGCCTCCTTTGTTTTTCTATTATTTATTCTAGAGTTTACGACTTTATTTGCCAGTGATACGACAGCTGCTAAATTTGCTGCGCTAGTGGACAGACTAACAGCTTCATATATTAGGGACTTCCCGATGTTCTGTTTATCAAAACGAGTATCATCTTTTCCAGAGTCCTTGAATTGTTTTTGGGTAAAATAGCTAATATAGTGATTATTTATCCCGAAAGCCAAGGTCTGACATGTGAAGACCTACATTCGATATCAATAGAATTTCCCAATCGAGATATGCGATGTTAAAAATGATATCCGCACCTTTTTTTGTTGTGGCAAATAGAGCGGCCTCGCATTCTGTGATTCTCCAGTCAAAGGTACTGTCTTTTCTAGTAATGCTGACGGTCGCTGTAGCGGAACCCTTTGCACCCCATGAATCTGAATAATTCAGATTGGCAACCCCCGGATTATTTTCGTTTATCTCCATAGTTATTTGGTCACCGGCAGAAAAAGTATTGAATACAAACAGCTGTTGTTCAGGATAATAATTAATGAAAGATTCGATTCCATTATAGTTCCTGCTCATTCCTTTGGAGCCGTCGCTTGCTGTATAGCCTTGTGTCAGCAGGTGTTTTTTCAGTTTGTCCAAACCGCTTTCTACTGGAATTGTCTGCTTTTTGGGTTTTACCGTCACTTTGCATTTTAGCGTTACTTTTCCAATCTTAGCCGTGATTCTTGTTGTTCCCGTTCGTTTTGCCGTCATGAAACAGTAGTGTCTTGTCTTTCCCCACAGCGATACAACCTTTTTGTTGCTTGTACTCCATTTTACGTTTTGGGATTTGGTGTTGTTTTTAAGGTCGATACAACCTGTGTTCCCGACGGTCAGGGTCATTTTCGTCCGATTGAATTTCAGTTTCTTTTTTTTCTGTGCAGCTGCGCCTTGCCCTGAAAATACCGATAGGACAAGAGCGGTGATCAACAGCATAACAATGGGTGTTTTTCTCTTTTTCATAAGCACGCCTTTCTGTTAGTAAATATCATTTAAATACAAAACAAAAGATTCCAGATTTTGTTCATGTGTCTTTGTATAACTTGTAGAATCAAAGGCGAACAAAACCTGAAATCGCCAGAGTTGAAAAAATTTAACTTTTCGGATATAATAGGACTACCACATCAACTAAATACCTCTTGAAAGCTAAATTTATTTAACTAATAATTGAATTATAGCTAAATATTTTTAACTTGTCAAGAGGTTTGTTTGCATATTTTACCTTTTAAGGAGACAAACCATGACTTTTTATGAAAGATATGAAAAAGTTTGCAGGGAACGGGGATGGGAGCCTTGTTCCCAAAAGGCGGCAGATGCATTTGGAGTTACAAGGGCGACGATTTCTATTTGGAAAAAGAGGAACACTGCTCCCCGGGGAGAGACGGTAAGGGATATTGCCGATATGTTGGGAGTATCTTGTGATTATTTGCTTGGTCGTACTGATAATCCGACTGATTATGCTGTGCAGAGCCACATGGACGAGGATTTTTTTACGATGAGTATAGATGGAGAAAAGAAACTGCTTTATTCGATGATACAAATTTTTGATAAGTTGGATGATTCGGATAAAATAAAGGTAGTGGCATATGCGGAGGGGGTTTTTTCTGCTGACAAATACAGTGTTCAAAAACGGTGATCCCAAAATCAATTTCTCGTTGTTCTTTATCAAGATTTCGTTGTTAGCATTTTTTTCAGTATTCTGTTATATTGAACTTAGCCCGAGGGTACCATCAGGCTACGGTATTGGAACGTCAATATAATGATTTGGAAAGGAATGATGACATGAAAAGTTCAATCGGAACGAATATAAAAATAGCGCGAAAGAAAATGGGGATGACTCAGGAGGAACTTGCCTCGCAGTTGGGAGTGACAGCGCAGGCAGTGAGCCGCTGGGAATCAGAAGTTGGGCTGCCGGATATTTCTCTGGTAGTGCCGCTTGTGCAGGCGCTTTCGATTTCTACGGATGCCCTTTTTGGATTGACACAGAACTCTTATAGTGAACTGCGTTATATGGAGATCAGAGATAAGATGGATGAAATTCATGATGGCATGGATGCGAAAAAGAGTGCTTTGGAGGTGTGCAGGTATTTGCAGGGGGAAATCCAGAAAGACCCCGGGGATTATGCAGTACTCAGCCTTTTTACAGAGCAGGCAGCAAATCTGAGCAGATATGTGGATTTTAACCATTATGCGGAGGAAGAATGGCCGGAGATACGGAGTGCGGCGATCAACAGCGGACTTCGCATCATACGTTATAGTGCAGACCGGGAGCTGATCGAGCGGACGCATTTTGCCCTCGCTTGGATTTACATTCACGAGGCGGATTATGCCAGTGCGAGAGAGCATATCGCAATTCTTCCGAGCGTGGCATCGAATCGCTTGCAGGAAAGCATTTTGGCGGAGTTGGCAGTCTTTGAACATGGAATAGAGGCCGAAAAAGATGTCTTGCGGAAAAATCTACAGAATTTTACGAGGGTGATCAACAAGGAAATCCGCTATGCAGTAGAAACATTTTGTTGGCATGCTTCTCCCGAAGAAACGATTTCTCTGGGAAAATGGGGACTGCACATCATGGATGTTTTGTCTGAAAATCCGGACATGATTCCTTATTGCCGGGGTTTCACAAGGGACTGTCACAAATATCTGATCAGCGCATGGCTGAAACTAGGCGATTATAAAGAAGCGGCGAATCAGTATGGTGAACTGAAAAAGAGCATGGAACGTCATTTTCAGTATTATCAGATGGTGTTACAGAACGAGGAGGAACTTCGGAAGCTTAATGAGAGACAGCTCAGGTATATACGCGCTTACACGGAAGAGTTTATCGAGAATACCCAGCAGGAAATCCTTGAACAGTTGAAAAACTGGCATGGCGAAGAGGTTTATGGGAAATTTTCAAGGGAGTTATAAGCAGCATGATGGCGTCCGCCACTGTGCAAAAGGCAAGCCCCCGGTCTGCAATCAGCCGGGGACTTCCTTTGAAATAGATAGGATGGTTATTTACAGAACTGTTTATCAAAATCTGGGTTGAATGCGTAGTAATTTTTGCTGTTCAGGTCATCCAGAATGAGGCGCAGTCCCTCACCGAAACGCTGGTAGTGTACAACTTCCCGCTCACGCAGATAGCGGATCGGGTCGCAGACCTCCGGATCCTTGACAAGACGAAGGATGTTGTCGTAGGTGAGGCGGGCTTTCTGCTCTGCTGCTACCTTGTAAGGAGAACACGATGGTATTCTTTGAATAAAAATAGTGAAATTTTTTAAATTTGTGTTATACTAATAGAAACGGAGGATATTGTTTGATGATTTATTAGCATGGTCGTATATTCTCGAATATGAAAATGAAAAGATTCTTTCTTTTGCTGAAAGTTTAGCTGATAAAGGAATCAAAAAGTTTGATGCACTTCACATTTCATGTGCGGTGTATGCAAAATGTGATTATTTTCTAACGACAGATAAAAAATTATTGAATGCATCAATATCTGAGATAAAGGTAGTAAATCCAATTGATTTTGTTAATGAAATGGAGGACTGAAAATGAAGACGGATACATTAATACGAAATGAAGGAATGGATGCTCTGATTGCAAAACTCGGTTATGTTGATGCGGAGCGGTTTATTATGTTGGTAAGCAGAGAACCATTTGATTATACAGAATGGCGTCAGGAACATTTAGAGGAGGACATAACTGTTCGGGAACTGAGTAGTATGGCGATGAGTGCTGTTAAACAGTGAATATATTGTGATATTGAATCAGGTAGCGAAAGAAGAATGAATCGGAGTTCTGCCCTTTTCCTAGCTATCCCATCTCGCATGTTCCACAAATTCTTCCAGATCCTCTCTGGTAATCCGCCATCGTGAGCCAATCTTAAAACCGTCCAGCTTTCCATCATGCAGCAGGTCAAGCAGCGTGTTTTTTCCGACATGAAGAATATCCTGACATTGGGAAAAGGTCATAGTGAAATCAGGAATAGCGGGGTAGTGTTATATGAGAAATGAAATAATAATTGAGAACATGGTTATATTTTTTTGATTCGTAAAGTATTGCTAAACGTAATTGGATATGCTATGATAAAAAAGTAGAAAGGATGTGTGGATATGGCTATTATTAGTCCGGTTTCAGACCTTCGTAATTACAATGCTGTTCTTGAAAAGGTGTCTGTTGGTTCTCCGGTATACCTTACGGTTAATGGAAGAGGCAAATATACGATTCGGGACATTGTAGAAGATGAAGAGTTTGAAAAAACAAAAGCGATGCTCCGGCTGATGTGTGAATTGAATGAGGGAAAGCGTTCTGGAGAGGAAGAGGGGTATGTATCCTCGAATGATGTACGGGCATACTTTCATGGTAAAAGATTATGAAATTTGAAGTGAAGTATTCTAAGAATGCTATTCGCGATCTTGACCGGGTTTGGTCGGAAGTATATGAGGTTTCTAAAAGTCATGATATTACGATCAAGTACATGGATGAACTGATGGATAAGGTAGAGGCGAAGGCAAATTATCCTAAGTCGGGGTCTCCATTGTATTATGAAGACAGTTTTACTGGTTACTATTTTATAGTATTCAAGGCGTATATGGCATTTTATCATTTGGAGGATAATAAGATGCTTGTTGATAGAATTTTATACGGAAAGAGTGACTACATGAGATGTCTTCATATTTATTCTGATGAAGAATCTTAGATGCGGGATGTTATCGCATTTATCAGGTAAAGTAACTACAAATTTTTACATAAATTTTGAGGGCAGAACCCCAAGACGGAGTTCTGCCCTTTTCCTAGTCATCCCATCTCGCATGTTCCATAAATTCTTCCAGATCTTCTCTGGTAATCCGCCATCGTGAGCCAATCTTAAAACCATCCAGCTTTCCGTCATGCAGCAGGTCAAGCAGCGTGTTTTTTCCGACATGAAGAATATCCTGACATTGGGAAAAGGTCATAACAGGTGGAATCTCATGTTTCATAAAAAATCATCTCCTTAAAAAATTTCAAAAAAATGGTTTACTGCGTCTTTATTTAGTTGTTTTCGGTTTATTCTGCCATAATCACGGTGGGACGGAGACCGATACAAAAAATAAGTATTTTTCACTTTTTTATTCATACATTATCTTCCTGCACACGAGTGAAAGGAGATGTTAAATACATGGCACAAGTCAAAAAAATTCTCGAATGTATCGGGCATGGGGCGACGATTGCCCTTACCGCACTGGATACCTATGTCGAGTACAGAAAATTTCAGTCAAAGCAAAAAAAGAAAAAGAAGAAAATGAAAGGAAGGGAACGACATGAAAGAACAACAGTTTAGCAAAAGAAAACCTACATGGAACGGACTTGGCACGGATGTCCGGCAGGCACAGACCGCTTACGAGGCACTCGCCTGTTCCGGGCTTGACTGGACCGTCTACCAGCAGACCATGACAACCGGGGAGGGCATTCCAGTTACAGGATATCTTGCCAACATCCGTGATACCGATGACAAAATAC
>JAMPFC010000016.1 GCA_023664685.1 Roseburia sp.
GCATGGGTGAGTATGGCGAAGGCGGCTATGGTGTAACGGTTGTAGATTTCAAATAAGTTAATGTAGAGAAAGCGGGGAAATAATTCATGGCAGACAAACCAAAAATTCTTATTGTGGATGACGATACCAATATCGCAGAGTTGATCGAATTGTATCTAACGAAAGAATGTTTTCAATGTAAACAGGCTCATGACGGTGAAATGGCTTTGAAAAAACATGCTTCGTTTGAACCGGATCTGATTCTTCTTGACATCATGCTTCCGGGCATTGATGGTTATGATGTATGCCGGGAAATCCGGAAAACCTCCAGCGTTCCTATTATCATGCTCTCCGCCAAAGGAGAAGTTTTTGATAAAGTTCTCGGACTAGAGCTTGGCGCCGACGATTACATCATCAAGCCTTTTGATTCCAAGGAACTTGTCGCGAGGGTAAAAGCGGTACTACGCCGCTATCAGGCAAGCGCGTCGAAGGCAGAAGACCACGATACCTTTGGAACCGGCACAGAATTTGTAGAATATAAAGATTTGACCGTCAGCCTCTCCAACTATTCCGTTACCTATATGGGGCATTCCATTGAAATGCCGCCAAAGGAACTGGAACTTTTGTATTTTCTCGCCACCCACCCCAATCAGGTCTTTACGAGGGAGCAGCTCTTAGACTGTATCTGGGGATACGAATATGTCGTCGACACAAGAACCGTCGATGTACATATCAAACGCCTGCGCGAAAAGATCAAGGATCACGATGACTGGTGCATCGCCACCGTATGGGGAATCGGTTATAAATTTGAGACTAAGAGAGGATGAAGCAGTCCATGAGAAAAATACGCCTAACCTTCGGACGCAAACTGGCATTATTGTATATACTGATTTTTGCCGGTTCCTACTATGTCACGCATACCATCGGACTGACGATCGTAAGAAATAAAGTTCTTGCTGAGATCATGAGTACCCCCGAACTGGATGCCACAATCGCCCCTGCCCGCATCCGGTATTATTTTAATGTTCTGGACACTGCACTTTTTCTTATGGCCGCTGCACTTGCCATTGCTTTTTTGCTCATTTATGCTATGAATACGATTCCTTTAAAAAAACTCTGTCATGCCGCCAAAAATTTCTCGATCAACCGGGTCAACTCCCCTGTCTCTCTTCACACACAGGACGAATATCAGGATCTTGCCGAAGCATTAAACATCATTGCAAACGACCTGAATAATTTCGATGAATACCAACGGGCGTTTATTTCCAATATCTCACATGATTTCCGCTCACCGCTCACCTCCATCCGTGGCTACGCGCAGGCTATGCTGGACGGAACGATTCCGCCCGAAGCACAGGAAAAATACCTGAACATCATTCTCTCCGAGACTGACCGCCTAACAAATCTCACGTCCAATCTTTTGGAACTCAATTCCTTTAACCGGGAGAGCGTGCTTCTTGACCTCACTAATTTTAATATCCACGAGACGATCATCCAGACCGTCAATACTCTGGAGGGCACCGCCGCCAAAAAAGGAATTACCTTTTTCCTCGATTTTCATTCCAAAAAAGAACTGGTCGTAAATGCCGATGAGGCAAAAATCCATCAGGTACTATACAATCTGATCGACAATGCGGTGAAATTCAGCCACAACAACTCAGAAATAAAAATCGGAACCACCAAAAAAGGAGACAAAATATTTGTCTCCGTCAAAGACTCCGGCATCGGAATCCCAAAAGACAGCCTGAACAAAGTATTTGACCGCTTTTATAAAACCGACCTGTCAAGGGGCAAGGACAAAAAGGGAACCGGCCTCGGCCTCTCCATCTCCAAAGAGATCATCAATTCCCACAAACAGACGATCAATGTCGTGAGTACAGAAGGGGTGGGGACGGAGTTTGTATTTACGTTGAAGAAGGGGTAGGAGGGGCAGGAATGCAGAAAGGGAACCCATCCGGACACTGGCGGACGAATTGATCTACGAATCGCAATTAAGTCCGCCAGTGCCTCGGTTGGGTTCCTCTTCTGATTGCTGGCCTTCTGATTCCTGTCAGAATTTTATTAGGTCGGCTTATCTATAATATCCGACAAAGCCTTCCGTTTTTTGAAAGCTTAGGAGTTCCATTCACATTTACACTGTAAACTTCTTCATCGCCTCATCGATCGTCTGTGCCACATCGTGAAGCTGTTCTGTATTTCCGGAAATACTTTCAACTACAGAGCTGACCTCTGTCACAGATGCAGAGGTTTCCTCTGTTCCCGCCGCATTTTCTTCTGCGATCGCAGTCAGGCTTTGAACAACATCAACCACATTGATCTTTGCCTTATCCATATTCTCGGTCTTTTCATAGATGTTGTTGATCCCATTCATGGAGTTCTCAATTTCCTCCTGAACCTTCGCAAACATATTTCCTGTGATGTCGACTTTGTTCATCTGTGAATCCATGATCTCTTTTACTTTGCCCATCGTCTCCACAGCTTTTTCCGAATCCTCCATCAGCATATCCGTGATCTGCTGAACTTTCATTGCCGACTCATTGGACTGCTCAGCAAGCTTCTGGATCTGACTTGCAACAACTGCAAATCCTTTTCCCTGCTCACCGGCTCTTGCCGCCTCGATCGAAGCATTCAGCGAAAGCAGATTGGTCTCCTCTGCGATGGAAGTAATGAGTGCGATCGCATCCTTGATCTTCATCGCAGACTCATTTGTCGTATTCGTCTGTCTGTATATCTCTTCAATCGAATCTTTTGCTTCTATATTGATCTGCTCGAGTTCTTTCAGCGTTTTCTCCGCCTCTTCACCCGATTTCTGCATAACTTCTACATTGCCGCGGAGTTTCGCCATCTCGTGGTTTGTCTCCTCAACCATATTTCCAATTACAACAACGCTGTCGGATGCCTTCTGTGTATCTGCTGCCTGAGAAGATGCGCTTCCTGCCATATCATGTACTGCGTGATCGATCTGTCCGATCGTCTCCACCGTCACAGCGACATTTCCGTTCAGGCTGTCAGAAGAACTATAAAGCAATTCACTCTGGCGTTTCAATTCTGCAACGACGCTGTTCAACTTGTCTTGAACATTTCGTACTGCGCGTGCCATTACGCCAATCTCATCGCCATTCTTGAGCAGTTTGTCAAGTTCCGGATCTCTCATAAAGTTCAGTTCACCCATCCGGGATACCATTTTAGAAATCTTAGCGAGCGGCGAAATGATGAACTGGAATCCGATAAATGCCAGAATCAGACAGATCACTCCGGCGATGCCGCCCGAAATTCCCATTACCAGAGAAACATGGTTCACCGAACTGAACACATCCGCCTCATCAGCACTGATAACAAGAATAAAATCAGCGGTCGGATTCACATAATATCCGGCGTATTTCACTGCTCCCTTAAACACATAGCTGACAACTTCCGGCTCCGGTACTTTTCCCGCTTTGAGATCACCGACAACTCCTGTGATCACTTCATTTTCCACCGGTTTGCCGATCTTCTCGGCTGTCGGATGATACAGCATGGTTCCATCCGGTGCTACAATATAAGCATAACTGGATTCTGCTGTCTTGATCTTAACATCTTTGAACAATTCCGTCAGCGTATCCTGCGATAGAGCTTTCTCCGCACCAAGAGCATTTACCTCGGATTCGAGAATCCTGCCATTTGCCTCTGTCATATCAAACATATAATCCTTTGTCGTCGAGGTCATCGTACTGCGGATCTCCGGTGTAGCCATCAGAAGCGTAGCTGCGATCACTAGTATAACCGTCACTACTACTAAAATAACACCTTTATACTTCAGCGGAAGTCCCGTCGTTTCTCCCTTTCTTACTCTTCCCTCTTTCATAAAAATGATATACCTCCTTTATTTTTCTTCTGTCCATGAAAGCCTGTGCAGACTGCCTTCTGTGCAAAGCCGGGCAAACCCCTGCTGCCTCAAAGCCTCATATAAAACGACCGCTACAGAATTTGAAAGATTCAGCGACCGAATATCCCCATACATCGGAATCCGGATCGTATTTTCCTCGTTTTCCACCAGAATCTCCTCCGGGATCCCCGCACTCTCTTTCCCAAACATAATGTAACAGCCGTCCTCAAACTGCTGGTCAGAATATACACGCTTTGCTTTTGTCGTCGCCATATATATTTTGGCATCCGGATTCTTTTGTAAAAAATCAGCATAACTGTCATATACCGTATAATCGAGCTTGTCCCAATAATCCAGACCGGCACGTTTTACCTGCTTTTCTGTGATGCGAAACCCCATCGGCTCGATCAGATGAAGTCTGGCTCCTGCCGCTACACACGTCCTTCCTATATTCCCGGTATTTGCCGGTATCTCTGGTTCAAGTAAAACAATATTGAGCATCGTAACTCTCCTTACTACGATATGCCTTCTCTGATTTGTATGAAATCCCTTTGGTCTTCTACTCCTGCCTCAATGCCAGATATAATTCTATGGTCGTGTCCGCAAATACCATCGGAACACATAAACTTTTTGCGAGCGTACCGGAAAAACTCACCTGCCCATGAGATAACGCAGGCGGTGTGATATCGATCCCGACACCATTTGACGAAAACACTGTCGCCGCATTTCCCATGATCATATTTCCAAGTTCGCTGAGTGCGCTTGAAGCAAATTCATCAATCGCTTTGATCTCTGTCATACACATCTTAGAAGCAATATTGCATGCGTTCTGCTCTGTCATTGCGATCAATACCTGTCCGCGCATCTCTCCGGTAACGCCAACCATAATAACCCATGAATCCAACCCAAATTTTACTTCCTTCAAAGTCGGCTTTTGAACGGCCACTTCTACGAAACACACATCCTGAAGTACTTTCTTTGCCGCCATCAATAAAGGATTAATATGTTCTGCATTTAGTGTCGCCATGCCCTCTTTATCTCCTTTCCCGACGTAACAATCCGTATTTTTTATCTTCTAACCTTAGTGTGAAACTACATTTTAGTATAACATAATTACCGCAAAGTGTCCATAAATTTCTGCATATTTTGCAGACAGAATTTTACAGGCTTCCGTGCTTTCGCCGCCCATATCGCCCTCTCGTCATGCCAAACTGCCCGGCGGCACAAGAAACCGTGCTTCATCTCCATTTTTTACGATTCTGTCATTGCCCTCACTCACTGTTCCGATCACCGCCGCCGCAATTCCCGCTTTTTCGTATTCAGCGACAAGCTTTTTCCCATCTGTCGTACCCGCCAAGAGGACTCCCTCCGACGGAAGCATATAGGGATTGAGGTCAAAAAACTCACAGATTTCCACTGTCTCCTGCCGGATCGGTATTTTCTTTAGATCGACGGTAAAACCTGTCCCGGAGGCCTCTCCAAATTCCCACAGCGCACCAAATACACCATCTGCCGAGGCATTGTGCATCGCTGCGGCCCCTACGCTTTTTGCGAGCCGGGCGTCCCGGACACATCCGCTTTGTTTTAAGAACCCTGCCGCTTCCTCCAAAAATGCATGGGAAAATCGACTTTCCAAAATTTTCCTTTTTTCATATGCCAGATACGCCGCCCCCGACGCACCCGCCCATTTTGTCATGACGATCTCCATCCCGGGAACTAAGCGGCTGCTGTCCACCGGAACTCCGTCCTCGGCATAACCCATTCCCGTCACAGATAAAAGCGGCGCTGATACAACAGGGCTGACTTCGGTATGCCCGCCGAGAATATCAACTTTGTATTCCTCTGCAAGCCCGCCGATCTGCTCCATTATGTTTTTCAGTTCGCTCTCTTTACTTCCCTCCGGAAGAAGAATGTTGATGAGCATACCGGAGGGTTCGGCACCTGCCGCCGCAATATCATTTGCCATCCTGTAAAATGCCTGTTCTCCCACCGTCTCTGCGCACCCTGTCACCGGATTGACGGAGCATACGAGCAAACGGTTATCCGCCGGACGGAGCCTCGCCGCATCCATGCCCGCAGACGGGCAAGAGAGAACGTCCGCACTCTTATATCGAATCTTTTTAAATACAGAACGTTTTAGTATACTTGCTTTCACTTTTCCGGTACGCATCCTGTCCCTCTCCTTCCGGATCTCCGGCTGAGCATTTCTTCTTTCTGAACCCCTGCCAACTTTCCGAACCTTTGATAAGTCTCTACTGGATCTGGCCCGCCCCGTCTGCCGGAGAG
This sequence comes from Roseburia sp., assembly GCA_023664685.1. Classification (GTDB taxonomy): domain Bacteria; phylum Bacillota; class Clostridia; order Lachnospirales; family Lachnospiraceae; genus Eubacterium_F. Next base: position 6,131 of record JAMPFC010000016.1, read on the forward strand.
GCATTTCCCGCCGTTCCATCCGCCGGTGGAGCCTGTGTTGGCTGAGGCACTGGCGTGGCTGCTGTACTGTTCTGGCCTGTTCCGTCCCCGCCGCTCTGTCTGCCGGAACGACTTCCCGTACTGTCAGAGCCGCTTGTATCGTCGGATTTATCCTCGGACTTTGATTTTTTGGAATCGTCCGGTTTGGCTGTCGCCGCCGGCTCCTTCTTTGACCCTTTGGTGATATATCTCGGCGAAGCAGAGTAAGTACTCGAATTGATCTGGGTCTTTTCCTCCTGCCCGTTTTCCATAACAATCTTCCAGAGTTTTGCCTTATAACCGATATGCGCTTCCTGATCGACCTTCATATATGTCTCCGGTTTCGTTTTATCATACGTCACCTTATCCGCCCCCGGCTTGATCTCCTCCGTGACTTCGGATTCGTAGCGCACCTTCCTGTCCGCGCTTCTCGTCTCCTCGCCATATATATTAAAATAAATCGTACTTCCGTAAGTCCCGCCCTGAATATAGATCGGAACTGCTGTATTATTTTTAAACTTAAAATCCTTATAATCTCCGGCAATCGCAGCATCCATTGACGGTTCTACATAACTTACGACCATTGAGTGCGGGCTTCGTTCCACGATCTCGAGTTCCGCCCTCAGCACCGCATTGTAAAGTGTCGTGGAAACTTGGCACACGCCTCCGCCGAGACTGTCCTCCACCTTTCCATTATTGTAAGAAGCCGCCTCATAATATCCATTTTCCTCTGTCAGCGGCGATATCGTGTCATGCACCGAAAAAGTTTCCCCCGGATATACGACCGAACCGCTGATCAGTCTCGCCGCATTCGCCAGATTTTTGGTACGGTTTACATTTCCGGCATTGTAAGTCGTTGAAAAAGTCCCGACCTTATCCTTACATTTTGCCGCAGTTTCCCTTGATACCGCCGGCTGCTCTACGTTCACATTGGCAGTGATCTGTATCGCGGCATCATCCGCTGCTGCCTCCACCGCCTCTTTGATCATACGGACGGTCGCTTCCTCGTCAATGCTCACACCTTCCCGGGAATCCGAATATACAAACTCGCCATTTTCCATCTTGACAGTGGCGTTTTTGGCTCTGGTACAAAGTTTCCCGCAATTCTTGTTCACAAATTCGCGCAGCACTTCTTCGTTCAGGGAGACAGAAACCGAATAATGGATCTTGCCCTGTGCCGCCTGCCGGATCTCCTTATAATTCTCTATGATATTTCCATTTTTTCCCACATTTACAGCCTGCTCCAGATAGTCGCCCGCCGCATACGTATAACCTAATTCACTCACGGTCGCCGCCGCCTGCTTGCCATTTACATCGACCTGTACCGTCCGTGCGCCCAGCTTAGCGATATGGGAATCAACTGCCTGTGCCGCCTCTTCCTTCGTCATGCCGCCGATATCGATCTGGTCTACTTTGATACCGTCACATATTTTACCCTCGTCGGGTTTGATCTGCCCATAACTGAACAATACATACGCTACGATAAGCGCAACCATAAACAGGATAACAAGTATTGCTGCAATTCCTCTTTTTCCCAATCAAAAGTCCTCCCTTGCACATTTGCCTGACCTGTATTAAACTATACTATGATCAGTCCACTACATATGGCAGCAAAATTCCTGCCAGCATGGATATAATAAGTATTACACAGATTATCACAGCGATCGTCCGCTGCCTTTTACGATTCATCATTATGTTTTGCCTCCTTAATAGATAGTATTAACAATTTGGATTTATAATACGAAAGGATGAATAAAATGTTTGCAAATATCCCATTTCCTTCACTCTTTGTCTGCTTTTTGATCTTCATCGCGTGGATGCACTACGAAAAGCGCAAAGCCGGTAAAAAAGAAACCCGTGAGTCAGAAAAATTCTGGCAGCGCGAAGAGGAAGCCAACCGCACCAGAAACAAGGACATTTCCGGGCTTCCGCTGTTTGAGATCAGTAAAGACCAGATCCCCATGCCGGACAGCAGCGATGAAAATACGTGTTATTATCAGAAAAAGGTTCTTGAAGGCATGAGCCTCCCGATGATGAACCTGTCCGAATATACCAACACAGATTTAAAGTTAGCATATGGAGTGGGAAATTTCAAGACCTTATCTGATTATGATGAAAATTTTAATTCTTTTTTAATGAATCTTTCAAACTTAGGAAACGCCTATTTCCAGACCGGTCTTTTGCCGGAAGCGGCCGCAGTATTCCGCCTTTGTCTTGATTCCGGCGTCACAAGTATGCGAAATTACGCCGCCCTCGCCAATGTCTATGCCGCTATGGGCAAATCTTACAAAATATCTGACCTCATAAAAGAGGTCGAGCGTTCTGAGCGCTCCGATTATTCTACTATTGTAGAAAAATTGCGTTCCCTTCTTTGATCCCTCTGTTTATATCGTCCGTTCCCGCTCAGAGCAACACCCTGACCGTTCCGGCGCTGTGATTGAGCGGATTTCTCTTTTGATAATCAAATGCAAGGGAATACTCTGCGGTCTTTTCTGCCCTGCCCTGTGTCAGAAGCGTATCAAAATCCAACGTGAACCGATCCACATATACCATATGAAACAACTGTCTCGTCTTATACCCCTCGTATCCGCAAAGAAGCTCTGGCTCTTTAGCCTCCCTGTCCAAAAAACTTCTCACAGAGGCGAGATATTCTTCCTCTCTCTTTTTTACAAAATCCGGCGGGGACTTCACATGCTCCCTGAGATACAGATCGTACGTCAATGTCTGGCGAAATTCTTCGCTTTTCTCCGGATAACGTCCAGTCACATATTCCCACAAGATCTCATATCTGGAAATGCGGCTGTGTTTCTTCCCAAAATATCCCTTTTCTTCATAATATTTTCCTAACTCTTCATACATCCGGAACGCGTCCGGACAGCAGATTTGAAGGAGTGCCATCGTCGCCTGAAACTGGAAACTATTGTAATATACCTCGACCATCTCCTCCACCTGTTTTAATTTCAGTATATCGGCATAAGAGAGCCACCTTGTGGAAAGCACTTCATAGGGTGGCCTGCTCCCATACTGTATCCCATACTCTTCCCGCATCTCCTGCATATAAGAACCTTTTAATATCTTCAAAAATCCGAGCTGAAACTGATCCGGCTTCATTTCATATACCTCATTAAACGAACGATGAAATAACTTGTAATCCTCATAGGGCAGTCCGGCAATGAGATCCAGATGCTGATGTATCTTCCCGGTTTCCCGCACTTTTCTGATATGCTCTTTCAGCACCGGCAGCTCCATCTTCCGGCGGATGGCTTGTATCGTCTGCGCATTCGTTGACTGGACGCCTATCTCAAACTGAACCAGACCGGGACGAAACTTCTCGAACAGCTCAAAATCTTCCTCTCTCAGAAGGTCGCCCCCGATCTCAAAGTGAAAATTCGTGATCCCATTATCATGTTCGTAAATGTATTTCCAAATTTTGTAAGCGTGTTCATGTTTGCAGTTAAATGTCCGGTCGACAAACTTTACCTGCCTGACCTTATTTTTCAGAAAAAAGGACAATTCTTCAAAAACGGTCTGGCAGTCCCGGAAGCGGACGCTCTTTTCGACCGAAGAAAGACAATAACTGCATGAAAACGGACACCCACGGATCGTCTCATAATAAATGATCCGGTTCTCCATATCCCACACATTCTGATAAGGAAAACACAGCTCGTTCATGTCTGCCGGAACTCTTGGCGGCGTCACAACACAAGTCCCATTCCGCCGGAAGCAGAGACCGCGCACATCCGCAAGTTCCGTCTCCATCTTTCCCTCCAAAAAACACCGGAGAAACTCCCGGAACGTATGCTCTCCCTCGCCGACCATGATCAGATCAATATACGGATGCTGCTTAAGAACCTGTTCCGCATCATAAGAGACCTCCGGCCCGCCTAAGACGATCATCACATGCGGAAGCACTTTTTTTAGATTTTCCGCCACGCAGAGTACATATTCAATATTCCATATATAACAGGAAAATCCGACGGCCTCCGGCTCTCTCTTGTAAATCCCCTCAAGGATCTCCTCCGGCCGGTGGTTGATCGTGTATTCCGCAAGCTCAACCTGTTCTTTGTATTTGCCCGCATTGGCACGCAGGGAATAAATGGCAGGATTCGAGTGGATATATTTTGCATTGATTGCTGTGAGCAGTATTTTTTTCGTCAACGCACATCCCTCCTTGCACTAATTCTCTGTCTCTCCTATCTTTCGATTATAGCGGTTTACCGCTATCCCGACGCCCAAAAGGCACCAGTACAGCGGCGCGACTGCGACCGTAGAATCATTCGCAAGTCCGGTCACAAGATATCCGAATGTCCCGAGCAGGATGCCGATGCCTGTTATTTCCATCGCACTGTACTCTGTCTTTTTCATGTACAGCCGGACGCACTCCACAAAGTAAAATAGATACAGCGCCAAAAATGCGAGCAGCGAAAGCAATCCTGTCTGGACAAAAATCTGCATATACATATTGTGCGGCTTCGTCACTGTGGCACCGTCATATCCGACATTTCTCATCCCCACATAATCGTCATTTGGAAATTCATACACAAATGTATTCGGCCCTGACCCGAGCAGCAGGCGCTCTCCCAAAAGCGGAAATGTCCGCGACCATATATATCCCCGGCGGCTCCCAAAATGCTGATTGTCCTCAAACCCGATCCGTTTTATCTCCCGGAGATCATCAATCTTCCCAAATGGATTATACATTTTGTAGACGGTCTGGTGAAGCCCCGCCGCCTCATAATTTGTCGTCGTCAGCACCACGGTATACTCTTTATTTTCCGACGGTGTCGCCACGACAAAAGCATCGTAGTCTTTTTCGTCTGCCCGAATGCCTTTTTCATAGATCTCAATCTCCTGAAACCGCTCATCCGTAAATTTCATCCGGGACGTCTCCGCATCCCGGTAGATTCCGGCAGCTTTTCCGTCTTCATCCGCCGCCTCATACATATACGAACCATTTTCTATGTACACGTTCAGCCTGAGAACATCATCATCTTTCGTGGTGATATACAAAAGCCCTTCTTTAGAAACCATGCTCTTTACGAAAAAATGATTCGGCGTCGGGTTTTTGATCTTATTGATCCCATACTCAAAGACCGGCTTATTCGTGAAAACGATGCCGGCAAACACCCCAACACACAATACCGAAATGACCGCCGCACAGACTGGATGTTTTTTTATATTTGTGATCATAAATACAGCAAAAAGCAACAGCGAGGCAATAATCCCGATACAGCCGGTGACGGATTCCGACCCCGCCAGCATGATCATCAGCCAGACCGCAGCCAGTACCGCCACAAGGCTCCGCAAGGCAGCGCCCACTTTCTTTTTGAACGACACAAGCGACAGAACGACCGGCAGCACAAGCGCCACATACGAACCGACATAATTTGGATTATATAATGTGGCGTATACCCGCCCTTTTTCAAAGTTAAAAGTAAAATTAAGTTTTTTCTCGCTCATGAAATTCATGACTTTATTTCCTAATGGTGTCCGGAAAAAATCCTCTCCCATAAACTGCCTGACGCTGAGAAAGGATAAAACCAGTACCCCGGCAAGCAAGCCATACCGGATGACCGCTGTCTCGGTCTCCCCTTTGACCAGTCCACATGCCGCCAAACACACAAATACATAAGCCCCTATGATCAGCATTCCTTCCCACTGCTCATAACCGCCCCATATCGCCATATTCCGGTGTTCGGAAAAAAGAGCAGATAACAGGCACATGACAAAATAAACCGCAAGCGGGATCAGGTATTTGCGGTCGGTCTGCCCAAAGATCTCTTTTCTGGTGATCCCCGCCTTTACCGCCGCATAAAGAGCGATCATGCCGCACAAAAAAAGGAGTGCCTGCCCTTTCCAGTACAGGAAAAAATCATACGTTGTACTGCCGGAAAACCACGGGTAGGAATTTAATTTTACCTCATAGTGATACGCAGACACAATAAGCGGAACCACACTCAGCACAAAGACGAGAAGAACCGCCCCGATTATATTTTTCTTTGCAATGCTCATATCCTTTTTCATTTACACATACCCTTTCAAACATATACACCGGTACATTCCAAAATAACAAATCTCCACTTCAGCACCGCATAATGCCCGCTGAATGGAGATTGTATCATATTCGTTCCGCGCGGTCAGTTCCATCATACGAACGTGGCAGTGCCAATTTGCCATCGTACTACGGAAGCTGAATCTCTGAATATTCTTTCGGCGGAAGCGGTTTGGTCGAATCTTTTACAAACTTCCGGACAGCCTGCGCACCTTTTGCCACAGGGATATTCGTACCTGCACCTGCCACACATCCACCCGGACAGCCCATTCCTTCGATCAGGCATCCGTCCTTTTTGCCGGCTTTCGCCATAAGGAGCATCTTCTGGCACTCGCTCAGCCCCTCAACATGCTCAATCAGCACTTCCGTCCCCGGATAATATTCATTGATACATTCCTCGATCGCATTTGCCACTCCGCCGGCTACCGCATAACCGCGCCCAGCGCCGGTCGCATCATGGATCGGCTCCTCTGCCTCATAAGTCTCCATATCAATTCCCTTCGCCTCAAAAATAGCGGCAAGTTCCTCAAACGTAATGACAAAATCCACATCACTCCGCACAGTCTCCCGGGAAGCTTCAAGCTTTTTCGCCGCACATGGCCCCACAAATACCACTCTGGCATTCGGATGCTTCTGTTTGATCGAACGCGCTGTGGCAACCATCGGGGTAAGCGCACTTGACACAGCCTCTACCATTTCCTCCGGAAGCGTTTTCTTCGCAAGCACCGACCATGCCGGACAGCACGACGTAAGCAAAAATGGAAGCTTGCCCGTCTTTACCTCATGCACATAATGCCTCGCCTCTGTGATCGCACCGATATCCGCACCGAGCGCAACCTCATAAACCTCGGAAAATCCAATCTCCTTGAGCGCCGATTTGATCTTCCACAACCGCACATCCGTACCGAACTGTCCGATGACAGCCGGCGCAAGCTCTACAATAACCTCATCTCCCTGCTTGATCGCCTGAACGAGCTGGAAGATCTGGGATTTATCTGCGATCGCTCCAAATGGGCAGCTTACCATGCACTGTCCACATTTCACACATTCTTTATCATTGATCCTCGCACGTCCATGTTCGTCGCTGTCGATTGCCTTCACACCGCACACCGACGCACAGGGGCGCTGTTTTTTGGCAATCGCATCGTACGGACAGATCGCCTTACATTTTCCACATTTGATACATTTATCACGGTCAATGACCGAGCGTCCATTTTCCATGTGGATCGCATTTACCGGACACACCTCATGACACGGATGCGCCACACAGCCGCGGCACTGATCCGTCACTTCATATACATTGTCCTCACACATCGCACAGGCAGACGGAATGACCTGCATCAAAGGCGGCTCATAATATTTATCCGCAATGTTGCTCGCGCTGAGTCCGCTCGTGATATGAACCGGCTGGCTCTCCGGACGCAGCGACATACCCATCGCAAGCCTCACACGCTCCGATGCGATCGCCCGCTCGCGGTAAATGCTGTCGCGGTACAACGGTACATCCGATGGTGTGATCTTATACGGGATCGCCTCGATATCATCATTGATATTATCTGATTCAAAAGCAACTCTCGCAACTTCTGTAAAAACCTGTCTTCGTATTTTAGTTATTGGGGTTTCAATGCCTCGCATGACACTCTCTCCTTTGTTCACAAATATGTTCTGGCACGATGACAACATCGTGTTAAGTATCCTCAGAATATCATAAACCGGCGGGATTGTCCAGTCCATCTTTATATTCCGGCAGTTCCACATAAAAACAAGTCATCCGCTTCTCGTCGCTCGTCACCCACACCTTTCCCTCATGTCGGTTCACAATATGTCTGGCGACCATAAGACCAAGTCCGGAACCGTCTTTATTTCCGTGGTTATTTCCCCGATAAAACTTTTCAAATATGCTCTCCCATTCCTCTTTGGGTACAGCGACGCCGGTATCCTCCACCGATACAAGGATCGTTCCCTCCTGCCTTGCGATCTTTACTTTGATCTCTGTCTTCTCGTCCGCATACTTGACCGCATTCTGCAAAAGCACAAGAAACAACTGGCGTATCCGGTCATAATCCCCATCGATCAGCGAGCATTCGTCCTCATAATCCAGTATGCCCTCGATCTCTTTTTCACCCATCAAAACACGCATACTCCGCATCGCATCCTGCATGACAGCGATCACATTTAAAACTTCCTTATCAAGTTCAAAATCCGGATTCTGCATCTTAGAAAGGATGAGAAGGTCAGACACGAGCCGTTCCATCCCCATACATTCCCGGATGATGCGGTCAAAATATTCCTTCTGCTTATCCGCCTCCTCAACATAGCCATCCATCAGCGTCTCCGCATACCCTTTTACGACCGTGATCGGCGTTCTTAATTCATGCGAGACATTGGAAAAGAAATCACGCCTGCTCTGCTCGAGCGTCTCCTGAAATTCCTCCGCCTCCACCAGTTTTTCGGACAGGATATCCATGCTGTCCGCCAACAGCCCGAGTTCGTCCTTCCGCCGGATGTCCGTCTTTTGCGCATACTCTCCCGCCGCCATGCGGAGTGCGATTTCCTTGATCTTTATGATCGGCCGCACGAGCTGCCTTGAGAAAAATGCCGCAATAACAAGGGAAATAAAAAGGGCAACGAACACGCTCACAAGCATATATTTCTCATACTGCTGCACCGAGTTCTGCCGGTAACTCATTTCGCCATTGACAATGACAACCCCCACGTTGTCCCCCTTTGCATCCTTTACCGGCGTGGCAATGTGCATCATGTCCATATCATAAATGCTGTCATAACCGCTGTAACTCTTCGTCTTTCCCTGAAACGCCGCATTCAAAAGAGCCCTCATGTTCTTCTCCTGAAAAGAAACACGACTGGCATCTACATTTGTATATTCCTCGTCTAACGGAGATTCGGCAGAGGGATTTGCCAAAATCCATATATCCGTATTGCGGAGTTCTCCAAAATCCTCCAGCGCACTCAGATATGTGGAAAATTCCCCGCTGCTCTTTCCGAGCATCGCCTCGCTGACCTGTCTGGAAACGCTTTTCGCAAGACTTTTCATCTCCCCCTTATATACGTTTGTGATATTACGCCGGTTAAATCTGGTAAATACGATTCCGGTCACAGCGGTCAGCACGACAAGCGCCACAGCAAAATAGACCCCGACCCTCCAAAAAATCTTTTTCAAAGCTTACCTCTTTCCAATATCATACGTTTATCTCAAATTTGTAACCAAGCCCCCAGATCGTTTTGATCTCCCAGTTGGGATGCTCTACTTTATCAAGTTTCGCACGAAGCCTTTTGATATGGGAATCCACCGTCCGGCTGTCCCCAAAATAATCCTGTCCCCACAGACTGTCTAAAAGATTGTCTCTGGTAAATACCTTGCTCGGGTTCTCGGCAAGGATCCACATCGTCTCCACTTCTTTTTTTGTCATCGGGATCTTCTCCGCTCCGACAAACACGCTGTATGCCTCGATATTTATCGTCAGATCCCCGATCGTCAGCACCTTCTTGTCCGAATTTTCCTCCGTGCGCCCCATGCGCCGCAGAACCGCCCGGACTCTCGCCATAACCTCACTGGGGCTAAATGGCTTTACCACATAATCATCTGCGCCGATATCAAGTCCCATGACCCGCTCGTAATCCTCACCCTTTGCTGTGATGAGTATGATCGGAACATCTGATATTTCCCTGATCTTTTTACACACCTTATAACCGTCCATTCCCGGCATCATGATATCCAAAAGAACGACCGCCGGATTACATTTTTTAAATGTCTCAAATGCCTCGATCCCATCCTTTGCCACCACCGGCTCAAACCCTTCCTTTACTACATACGTGCCAAGCACCTCTGTAATATCTTCATTGTCATCTGCAATAAGAATATGCTGCATCGCCACCGCTCCCTTCCATAATTTGTATTGATTCCTTTATAACGGATTTATATGTTTTTTTTGTGACAGGACACACATTTTTCATGACACTTTTATGCCATAGCTTACTGATAGACTAGGCTAAAATTCAAACAATTATCCAAAATTTTTGAAGATAAAACCGGAAAGGCTGATTGCTTATGAAGAAATATAAATTTCTTTTTGTCCTTCTGGCATTTATTTTCTGCACTTCCATCTTAGTTCAAGCCGGCAATGCAGACAGTGCTTCCAAAAAAACGAAAATAAACGTCAAGAAGCTCACACTTACCAAAAACGAAAGCTATACACTCCGTGTATACAATATGAAAAAAAACCAGACCGTAAAATTTGTTTCGGACAATGAAACGATCGTTATGGTCAACGAAAAGCGCAGTGCGCTCAAAACCTCTGATAAATGTGCTGACATCACTGCGGTAAATGTCGGTTCGACTTCTGTGCGCGCAAATATTTATTCCAAAAAGGGAAAGCTTGTGCGTTCCCTGAAGACAAAGATCAAAGTGACACCTTATGCGATCAGCATAAAATTCACCCAGAAAAAAGTCACTCTGGACGTTTCTGACATTATGAAGCTCTCTGTCATCATCAAACCGAGTACTTCACAAGAGCTTCCGCTGTTTTCGACCTCTGACCCAGACGTTGTAACGGTAAATTCCCGCGGCGTCATTACTGCGGCAGCTCCCGGGGAGGCAGTTATCACAGCGACCCTTCTCTCAAATGGCCAGAAAGCGTCCTGCACCGTTTATGTCCTTCCGGAAGAAGAGGACGATTCCGAAGACGATTACAATTCTCTATGATGCTCCTCGGCACGGATGTTTCCCGTCTCGATTTCTGACATAAGTTCTGCTCTTTTTGTTCCTAAGAGCAGTTCTTTGTTGTATTTCACATAACGCGCGCACTCGTTTTCTGACAAGTAGGCACAAGATGCTTTTCCCATCGTGAGTTCTGTGACAAAGACGACAAGTTCCTGCCCGTCAGCAAACGCATTTTCCATAAAATCAAAGGCGTGTTCTAACGCATCGCCGGCTCTCTTTTCCGCATGCTCAAGTTCTTCTGTCTTTCCTGCAAAATCTCTTCGTGCCAGATCAAAAATCTTGCCCGCATCGCCATCTGCCCCCAAAATCTCTTCCTTCTCCGGTTTTCCCTGACGGATGCATTCCATCTGCTCCTTTCGCACCCGCTCGTCTTCTCTTGTCAAAAATCCGCTTTCCTTTTCTCTGGCAAATGCCGCCTCAAGCTCCGACACCATCTCCTCATAAATCAAAAGCGCATCTCCCTTTTCGCCGGAACTTGCCTCTGTCAACCGCTGACGGTATCTTTTGAGAAAATCAAACCACCCATCTGTCACTGCATGGATATGGCTTACCTCCTGAAAATACCGGTTCAGACCGGATAGAAGGAGATTTACCAGACTAAGTTTTTCATCAAAGGAAGCCTGCAAAAGCCTCTGGTATACCTCTGCCTTTACCCTTCCCTTCAAAATCTCCGGAATATCGTAATGATCTTCGTACTTCCGGTACAGATCGATGTAAGCGGCGACGTCCTTTGCAATCTCCTTATGCGCCACATACTGGCAAACCACTTCTTCTGTCACCGGAATCCCAAGTTTTTCATACGTACCCATAAGTTCGCTGAGATCCTCCCAGCCCCTCGCTGTGACAAACTGCATCCCATCCACATCCGCTTGTACACGGTAAAAATTTTGGGGGCGAAGTTCCAGATAGCTCAACAGGATATTGCTGACCCCCTGCGCCCGCGCATACTCCTTCCACACGGAAAAATCCGCCTCGATGTCCATTCTCCTCACACGATCTAATGTGACCATATCAAAATCACGGACGGATTTATTGTATTCCGGCGGATTCCCGGCGGCCACGATGATCCACCCCTCGGGTACTTTCTGGTTTCCAAACGTTTTGCACTGCAAAAACTGCAGCATCGTGGGCGCCAATGTCTCCGAAACGCAGTTGATCTCGTCGATAAAAAGAATCCCCTCACTCAATCCGGTATCTTTCATTTTCCGGTGGACACTGGCGATGATCTCGCTCATCGTGTACCCGGTGACAGAGTAGCTCTCCCCGGCAAATTCCTCCTCCACGATAAAAGGCAGCCCCACCGCACTCTGTCTCGTGTGATGTGTGATCGTGTAGGATACCAGACCGATCTGGCACTCTCTGGCGATCTGCTCCATGATCTGTGTCTTTCCGATTCCCGGCGGCCCCATGAGAAGAATCGGACGCTGTCTAACCTCCGGTATCCGGTAGCTGCCATCCCCCTCTTTCATGAGATATGCCTTCACTGTATTTTTTATTTCCTGTTTTGCCTGCTTTATATTCATTTATCTTTTCCTTTCAATTTGGGCGTCAAAAACTCCTCTGGCAAAAGCCGCAGCCGCATCGCCCACGGTGGAACCCTCTCCTCTTCATAGTCATCCAAAAACAAAAAAGCGGTGTCATAGTCGGGCCGCCCGGAGGGATAAATCCCTTTTCCGTCCGTAAAATACAATACACCCTGTAGCTGTTTCATCTCCCCACTCCGGCGCAGTTCATCAATATAGGCAAATGCCGGGCGAAAGTCCGTTCCGCCTCCCCCCGCCAGTGTAAAACGCGAGAGAAGCCGCTCCATGTCCTCGGTATCTGTGACCTTTTCATCCATTCTCACCGCATCATCGCATTGAAGGATACGGATATGGCACTTTCGGAAAAAACTGTCTGCCTGCGTCAGTATCCCGAAGGTTTCCCTCAGAAAATTTTTTACCAATTCTCCATCTGTAGAATAACTGGTATCCAACACCACAACAAACTCTTGGATCTTCATGACCTCGCGGCTCTCGAGAGGCTCGAGCAGGGGCATATTTCCATAGACCCGCAGACCATATGTGTAATAGTTCATGTCATATTCATCCGGATCACAATGCACCTCTTCACGGAGAACTGCAAATTTGCGCAAAAACTCACGATAACTTCTCTGGCTCTTCTGGCTTTTTAACTCCTTCGCCAAAAGCTCCTCGCCCTCGTCCGGCTCTCTCCCCCGCTTTTCCATTTCCATCCGGCTCTGTCTGGAAATCTTATCCCACATCTGTCTTGCCTGTGCTGCCTGCGGGGTCTCGTTCTCCTGCTCCGGCCAGTACTGGTGGCTGTCCGTAAAAAACTCACGTCTTAATTCCTCAAAATACTCCTCCGGCAGTTTCCCCAGATACCGGTAAATTCCCGCGGCAGACACGATTTTTTCTTTCTCCAGTTCATCATACGTCTTTTTTCGCAGCCACGAAAGAGGGCGTCTCGTACAATCCTTCCCCATTTGATCGATCACAAGTTCAACCATGATATCACAGGCGGCATCCCACCTCGCCCGCTCCCTGCCCGCCCTGAGCCACAGATGCGAAAATACACAATGAAGCGTGGTGTGCAAAAATGCCCGGCTCAAAAATTTGGGATTCTTCTTAAAAACACGCAGAAGCTGCTCCGGCGAAAAATACAAATAACCTCCGTCACAGGCGAACGCCTGCAGCGAAGGCTGTTCCCTCCACACCAGAGCAGACAGCGCCGCATCCAGAAAGCGGAGTTCCATATAAATTTCATTGCGGATCAAGGTCAATACCTTCACCGACATTTCTGTCTCCCACTCGGACTGTGTCTGAACATGTGCCATCGCTTTTTCTTTCTCCCTGTCATTCGCAGTGTTAAAACTCATACCGGTTCCTGCGGCATTCCCCGGAGCCTTTCCGTCCCCATTCCATCAGGCATGCCGCCCCCTCACTCCAGTCATCGCCTACCGCTAAGGCAAGCGCCTGATCAAGAGCCTCTTTTCCGGCATATTTCTTTTTACATATAAATTCCAGTCGGTCTGACGCTCGTTTCCGGACGAAGTATTTTAAGACCTCCGCCGCATTTTTTATGATATAGTCCTCATATGCCTTTTGTTTGTCCGTCTCAAGCTCGCGCGGCATCATCAGGCGGTCAAGCGCCATCACCGCCAAGACTTCGACGCTCTCCTCTGCGCAGGCTTTGCCAAATATGCTGTCATATCCGGAAAAATCCACCACGCCACCGTGAAAACACTGCCTTGCGCGAAACCCCTCCCCCTCGATATTGAGTCCGAAAATATGTGCCGGTGCAATCGTATCATACATTTCATAATACTCCGGATACAAAATCCTCGCATCCTCAAACTCCACTTCGATTCTCCATGAGATTCGGTCGAGAAGCTGTTTGGCGCCGCTTTTTTCTCCGGCACTTCCCCTTACCCGCATCTTTGTCAGATTCGTGCAGTTGGTAAACACATCACTCCCAATCTGGAGTTCTCCTTTTCCCAATTCAAGGGTTTCCAGTTTTTTACAGCCAAAAAATGCCGCATTATCAATTCGTTTTAACGAATCCGGGAGAACCACCTTCTCGATAAAATCTCCGGTAAGCTCTGTCATATGGAGCGTTCCGCTCTGACCGCCGGATAACTCCCCGGTATCTTCGATCCCTTCCGGCACCTTTCCCCGGTCAGAAAAACAATACGCTCCGAGCGCAGTCACCGGACATCCCCCGATCTCCTCCGGCACTTTTACTACAGGAGTAGTCCCGTGCATCCGGTACAAAACCGCCTCTCCCTCTCGGTTCCTCTCCCACAAAAACCGCGCCCCTTGGTCACAGGCCGAGGATTCCACCATCTTCCTGCTCATCGTCGTCATAATCATAGTCGTCATCGTAATCATATAGTTCGAGATCGTCGTCGTCATAATCATAATCGTCTGAGTCATAATCATCATCGTCTGAGTCATAATCATCATCCAGCGAACTATACTCTTCATATAAGGACAAATAGGTACTCAGATCAACCCCGCATTTTTCCTTGATCGCAGCGATGAACTCTTCCACATTCCATTCGCTCATGTAGGCATCCATTGCCTTCTCATCCGAAGCATCGCAGATTTCGCTGTCCTCGCCCGGCTTCTTGATCTCCGGCACGTCACCGCCTTCTGTCGAGGATGCGGTAAGCGTCACAAGCTTATCTCCTCCGCATACGACCGACAACGTCTGTGTCGCGCTTTTTGCATCCTCTTTGGAATCGATCTGCAGTTCATAACTAGTCGCACTGGCAAGTGCCTTGAAACCGACCGTAATGCTTCCGTTCAGATAACCGTCTTCGAGGGAATCCTCATCCAGTTCGGAAACCTTTAATACAAGAAGTTCCTCGGCGTTGACCACTTCTTCCGTATCCTCCTCGTCTTTGGCGAGGTCACTCCCCAAAACATACTCTCCAGAAAGCTTATTTCCCTTACGTGTTCCCTTTCCTGACAGTTTAAAATAGGTCGTATCATTATCCGACACAAAAATTTCCGTGCCGACCTCAGAGCCTTTCTGCGGCTCAAGCCATGTGACCGTGATCGGAGTACTCTCATCTTCTTTTGCTGTCCATGTAACGACACGCCCTACAATATCTCCGCTGTCATCTACATAGACATGCATCACGCCCTCAATGTCATCATCTGAGACTTCGGCTTCCTCTTTCTTTAAATCCTCAAGCGCTGAGGCAAGCCCCTCCGTATACTTCTGATAGAGATCACCCTCCATATTCTCCACGATCTCTTTCATCGTCGCATCCTCTTTCAATGCAGAAATCATCTTGACCATGAGATCATACATCTTCTTTCCCTTGCAGGTAACTTTAAGGTCTGTGTAGTTCGCGCGGATGCCGGACGCCTCGATCTCCGCTGTTCCCTTTTCCACACTGTCCATATTGTCGATAAAGAGATCGGTATACGTATTGCACAATGTCCGAACCTTTTCAGTCTCCGGAAAATATTTTTCCATATCCTTTAAATCTTTTAATGTAAACGGCACCGATTCCAACTCGTCTTCGGAATCTGAATCCATTTCCTTCAATATACTGGAAAAGTCAATGTATTTTTCCGATATCTCCGGAATCTGGACATACCCCTCCTCATTCGCATAATCCACATAGGTATTGAGGGAAATAATGCTCTGTCCGTTGATAAGCCCTGTGACCTGACCGGTAAGTACATTTTCCTCCTTTTTTCCCGTCATCGTAACTCCGATATTTTCCAGTGCAGAAAAATCCATCCCGGTCATCGAGAGCATTGTCTTCACGCTCTGTCCAAGCTCCAGTTTGTAAGAAACATTCTTTGTCTGAGAAAATGCATTCACGCTGTTTCTCAGCTTTTCATAAGAATGTAACAGCAATTCCTCCCTAGAATCACGGTTCTTCTTCTCCACATACTGATAATAAGTAACCGGATCGCTAAATGACTTTCGGATAAAATTAGCGATCTGCGCATGGGCGCTGACGCCGACCCCGACTGCGACAACAAGGACAACCGCTGCAATGATCGCCGCAATCTTCTTTCCGTTTCTTTTCTTCTCCTTGTCATGCCCGTTATTTTCCGGCGTCCCCTGTTCTCCAAAGTTTACATACGTCTCACTGTTATAATTTTTCTCGTCCAAAAGATCTCCTCCTCTTTGTGTCAGCCCGAAAGCACCGGGCCGGTTTGATATAAAAAATTTTATGCTTCAAAAAACTTGTCGATTTTTTTCTTGATCTCCGTCGGCTCCAGATATTTGAGCAAATATCCCGTCGGCTTTAATGCCAATACTTTTTTCACGCTCTCCGGATCGCCCCGTCCGGTGAGAAAAATAACCGGCAGCTCGGCAAATGCTTTTTCCGAGCGGAGCATTTCCAACGTCTGTCTCCCATCGCAGACCGGCATCTCATAATCCAATAAGACCAGATCTGGCTTGTTCAGCGTGATCTCCCGGATCGCAGACACACCGGACTCCACCAGTTCAACCTCGTAATCTCCTTCAAGCAGCTCCTTCATACTCTGGCGTACCACCATAGAATCGTCTACCACAAGGATCTTCTTTTTATTTCTCTCCTCCTCTTCTTGCTTCTCCCGCCTCATAAGATATTTCTCTACCTCTGCCATCGCATTTTCGTCTTCCAGAGGAACGCCGATCCCCTCCTCCAGTAAATGAGGCGCGATGACGCAATAAGAAAAATATCCCTCGCCGGTATTAAATAAAAGGCTGACCTGTAACTTCTCTCTCTCAACCACTTTCTGGAACTGTTCGTATGTCAGGAGATTTTCCTCTTTCAGCTCATAGGATGACAGCGACGGGAAACACTCCAGAACACGTCCTACAAACTGTCTTGTCACATACCTTGCCGCATGAACCAACAGCGTATCCAGACGGTTTGACTGGATTCCCAACACTTTTCCAACCGTATTGATCAGTAGTTTTTCCTCAAAAACCATAATGACCTGTTTTCTTTTCTTCTCTCTCCCTTTTCCGTAAATAAGACGATAATAAACTCCCTGCCCAAATTTTTCACCATTATAGACGTCGCTGATCAACTGCGACTCCAGATGGAACATATCAAACACAAGCTGAACGATCACTTTTTTCATCGCATCAATTTCTTCATCCGGCAGGAGGCCTTCCCACTGTCCAAGCGCTCTTCCCCCGATGGAAAGATCTTCGGTCAGGGTGTGGCCGATCAGCCATCCGGCACAAACACCCAGAAAATGTTCGATCGCCTCTGGCGAATACCCTGTCTCCACCAACTCCTGCTCCAGTGCCGGAAGCGTGTTCTCCCGAAATCCCTTATGTATGCCCCTGTGCTGTTCCAGACCTTCATATTGGATGGACTCCATATATCTTTCTTCGTCCGCAAAGTGTTCCAGTGCATGCTGTTTAAAAAATTTGATTCCTTCCTGACATGCCCACTGGCCGCTCTTTTCGTCCTCCTGAAATGCAAAAAGCTTATTGATAATCTTAAAAAGGCGCTGATGTTCTTTATCGATCACGTCAACTCCAATTTTATACTCTTCCTTCCACACAAACTGAGTACTCATATGAAATCCTCCCTTTTATTATCATCAATCTGTATGTTCTCTTCCATCTATTATAAATCAAAAAACAAATTGAGTAAACCCCAAAAACATGGTAAACTATAACCAAAAGATAATTAAAGTACCGAAAGGAGTATCCCATGAAACCGGAACTGGCTGCCACACACATAAAAAAATCATATCAGCGCGGGAAAAAACTGGTGCTTCAGGATGTTTCCTTCTCCGCAGAAGCCGGTCAGTGCATCGGCATACTCGGCGAAAACGGTTCCGGCAAATCGACACTTCTTTCCCTTCTCGCAGGCACGCAGAAAGCGGATGCCGGTACGCTTTTGTACTGCGGAAAACCTCTTCTTTCGGAAAGCAGGGAAACCCGTCAGCTCATCGGCTATGTCCCGCAGGAAAATCCCCTGATCGAAGAGCTTTCTGCCTACGACAACTTACGGTTGTGGTATTGTGACGCTCCCCTTTCTCTGGAACAGGAACTAAAAGATGGTGTTCTTGCGATGCTCGGCATCCACGAATTTCTGAATGTCCGCGTCAGCCGCATGTCCGGCGGAATGAAAAAAAGGCTCAGTATCGGCTGCGCCATCGCCGGAGACCCGCCGGTGCTTCTTCTGGATGAACCCGGCGCGGCACTGGATCTGATCTGCAAGGAGAGGATCAGCGTCTACCTGAAAAACTGTCTGGAACAGGGAAAAATCGTCCTCCTTGCCACGCATGAAGAACGTGAAATCGAACTGTGCGACAAATTATATGTTTTGAAAGACGGCGTCCTCTCTGCTCTGGAATATGACGGAAACATCCATCATCTCGCCGGGCAGATCCACAAAAGACGTGTGTGAACGGAGTAACTTATGGAACGTCTAAAAATATATTTTCAGCTTGAGTGCAAAAAATTCTTCCGGTCGCTTCCCGGCATACTAGGCGGAGCGCTTCTCATCGGCCTTATCGCAGGAGGTCTTATTTTCGTGTGTGAAAAGACGCTCGCCAAAGATCAGGAAGCCAAAACCATGCACATCGGCGTCGCCGCACAGGAAAATGAACCTTATGTAGACTGGATGATCTCTACGATCGAGAACATGGACAGTCTTTCTTTTACGTGCCGCTTTCAAAAACTTCCCGAACAGACAGCAAACGAAAAACTCCGTTCCGGAACTCTTGACGCTGTCTTTGTGATCCC
Organism: Roseburia sp.; assembly: GCA_023664685.1. Taxonomy (GTDB): domain Bacteria; phylum Bacillota; class Clostridia; order Lachnospirales; family Lachnospiraceae; genus Eubacterium_F. Next base: position 25,171 of record JAMPFC010000016.1, read on the forward strand.
GCCAGACTATATCGCCTCACTGGTCAGCGGACGGAAAAATCCGTTAAAAATCCGTTTTGGGAACAGGGATTCCGCCATCTCCGGCTTTCTGATCCGGCAGATTGGGGAAGCCGCCTCCGAGCTTATGATCCACACCCAAGCCGGAATCTATGCGATGAAAGACTTTTACCGGAAAACCGGTCTGCCAGACGCCGCAAAGGATGAAATGGATCTGAACTTAAAATATCTCGATACGATCATGGGCCGCGAAAAACTCCTTACCGTCGAGGAAGTCAGTCAGGATCAGGGGCTTTCCGGCTCTGCTTATTATGTCGTATCCGGATTTGTGCTGATCCTTTTATTCTGGGGCCTTGCCTGCTCGGGCATCCTCCGCCCCGAACCCCTTTCCGTGCAGGAAAAGCTGTACCAGAGTGGACTCGGCACGGTCAGCCAGACTCTTCTCCGCTACTTTGCATTTACGCTTTCCTTTCTAGCCATGTACCTGTTTTTCGCCGGACTTTTTTGCATCGGAACTGCCGTATTTGATATTCACATTCCCGGGCTGTATCCGGAAAACACCTTGCAATGGCTCTTGTGCCTGTTGCAGCTCCTTCCGGCAGTTTTTCCCGCATGCGCCCTGATCTTTTTCGTATATGAGATCATAACAAATAAAATCGCCAGTACCCTTTTCTTCTTCCTCCTGATCTTTCTCCTCGGGTATCTGTCCGGATGCTTTTACCCCTTGTCATACCTTCCGCAGAGCATCCAGACAGCCGCATCGGTTCTTCCCCTGCGGGCGATGTTTTTATATGCGGGCAGATGCCTTACCGGCACATGGTCTCTGACCGCCCTTTCCGGAATTTTGATCCACACGCTTTTCTTTCTCGGCGTCTCTGCTGCGCTGAAACGTTTTTCTATCAAATTCAGACAAGGAGGCTTCCGATGAAAAAAGAACTGATCTGGTTTCAACTTATCGCAAAACGGTTGTTAAAAAATCCGCTGTTTGTCGTCACTTTACTCCTGATCCCTGCCCTCGTATCTGGCATACGCCTTCTGTCAGGAGATGCCGAGGGCTTTCTGCGCGTAGCTGTATATGCCCCCGCCTCTCCTGCCGGTGCGACAGAACAAAAACTTGCGGATTACCTTTTTAGCCACTCCGGCTCTGCTGTCACCTTCTATCAGGCAGAATCTGAGACCGCATTGCGTGAAGACGTCATGAAGGGCTATGCCGCCTGTGGTTACATCATACCGGATGGCCTCGACCAGAAAATCCGTCAGTTTAATGCCGCACGGACGCCGGTTCTCAAAGCGATCCGCCAAAAAAGCGAACTCCGCACAAAGATCATTGATGAACTCGTCTATAGCGGCGTTTATAAGTTCATGTCACAGGAACTTTTGAACCAATTCGTAGACCGCAAAATGGACTCGGATGTGTCACAGGAGTTGACCGAACTGTACAACAGCCATCTGGGCGCGCAGGCTTTTCTGGAATATGAAATGTCCGATGGCAGCGAAAATAAAGTACTCAGCCGGCCGGATACGAACTACATGCTTCTCCCGCTTCGCGGTGTGGCAGCTATTCTTTTGCTGCTTGCCGGCATGGCAGGCACACTGTTCTGGTATGGCGACAGCGACAAAAATATCTTTGCATGGCTTGACAAAAAAGAAAAACAGCGTATACAGCTTCTCTATTTTCTCACGCCCGCCCTTCTCGCCGGAAGCTCCGCCCTGCTCTCCATATTTTTGACAGGGATTTCCTCTGGCATTTTGAACGAACTCCTCTGCATGTCACTCTTTCTCTTCGCCGCTACTGCGTTCTGCCGCCTGTTCTGCCTCGTTCTCCCGAGACTTGAGTGGATGTTAGCCGCCATTCCGTTTCTTGCCGCCGCACACCTTATCATCTGTCCGATATTTATCGACCTCTCCACGATGGTTCCGATTTTCCGCTATATCCAGAAAATAACGCCTGTTACTTATTACTTAAACTCCCTGTACAGCGTCCGGAACAAATGGCTGTTGGCGGCATTCGGCGTCTCCACAGCGCTTCTGGCAATGCTGATCTCTTTTTTCAAATCTGGAAATTTCTGGGTAAATAAAAAATAACTACAGAAATAGGCCCTGCGTACAGGGCTTCCTATAGTTATTCTATCAATTCTGTTTGAAAACAGACATCTGATGCACGCTGCCACATGGCCTCGTGCTATTTGATGCCGCTCACTAATTTTTCACGGTAGTATGCCTGCTTGTCCTCGGGAAGTTGATCGCAAAAATCATCAACCCACTTCTGGCATACATCCGCCTGTCCGTCAAAATAGTCCTGTGCAGATTTCTCCGCAATCCCGCTTTCTTTCTCGCTCTGCTCTGACAACTCCGACGCAAAATCTTCATAGCGCTCGCTCAGCTGCTTCGCATACTCCATATCCCCTAACGCCATAGTAAGATAAAGGATGCGCTCGAAGTCTTTCTTCGTCATGTCGGCTCTGCCCATCAGCAGATCGCGGTCATGAGAACTACATATTGACAAAAATTCATTTTCGCTCTGTGTCACCTGTTTGGACTGGCTCATAAAAATATCCCTCCAAAATTGAAAGTTTTATCGTTTCGTTTACAATACTATTATATTACACTCTGGGAAGAGTTACAAGCCAAAATTTCAAAGAAAGACAATTATCTTTGATTTATTGTCCAAATTCGGCTAAAAATCCTCCGTTATAAACGGTACGCCAAAGTAAACAAGGCTCTTATCCTCTTCCTCATCATACGTGATCGCAATGTTCATATTGATCGCCTTTCCGTTTACCCGCCGAACCATATTGATCCCGTTTGTATAACCGTATGTCACATAATACCCGCTCTCTTCCTGCTCAAAGACGCTGCTGCCGCCCTCATAGCCAAAAATGCTGTCCGCTATTTTTTTCTTTTTGGCAGTAGTAAGCCTTCCAGGAATCTTTCCCATGACACATCCGCCCTCGCGGCAAAGCTCGCTGATCTTCGTATTTTCTCCCTCGATCACAAGCTGGTTTCTGGCAAACGCCTGCGTCACGTCATTTTTATTTACATACGCTTTTGTAAGGATGATCTGCACAAACACGACGATCCAAAGCGTACAGACAACATATATCATACATTTGATCTTCTTTTTCATAAAGCTTCCTCATTTCTTTTCATAATCCCTTTCCCAGATTCCTGTATCCGAATCTGATATAGAAATTATTGCCAGAGGAAAACGAAAATATACTACTGCTCTTTTTCTCGTTCCGGCATGCGTCCGTACAATTTTGTCATCTTTGCGATTTTTTCACACAATTTGTCGGAAAATGCGTCTTTTTTCATCCGCCACTGCCAGTTAAATCCGAGCGTGGACGGGGTATTGATCCTCGCCTCTTTGGAAAGACACAGATAATCCTGCGCCGGTACGACACAAAGCCCTGCCACACTCCGCTGCGCCATTACGATCAGCTGCCACGTCAGTTTTTTGGTCGTGATAAACCAGCCGGGCAGATCCATATAGCGAAGTGCCACATTCCGATCCTCTTTCGACATCTCGTCCCACCACGTAAGCGTGGTCTGGTTATCATGGGTTCCGGTGTATACGACACAGTTCTGGTTATAGTTGTGAGGCATATAATCGCTCTCTTCCCGGGAATCAAATGCAAATTGAAGCACTTTCATCCCCGGATATCCGGTATCTTTCAACAACTTCCTTACGCTGTCTGTCAAAAATCCCAGATCCTCCGCAATGATCGCCTGCTCACCAAGTTCTTTTTCCATCGCTTCAAACAGGCGGATGCCCGGCCCCGGTTTCCACTCTCCGTTTACCGCAGTCGGCGCTCCGTAAGGGATGGCATAATACTCATCAAACCCTCTGAAATGGTCGATACGCACCATGTCATACCACTCAAAACAGTTCCGAAGCCGTTTGATCCACCAGTCAAACCCGGTTTTTTCGTGATAGTTCCAGTCGTAAAGCGGATTTCCCCAGAGCTGTCCGGTCTCGGAAAAAGCATCCGGCGGACATCCGGCTACTGCTTCCGGAAGCATCTGCTCCGTAAACTGGAAAAGCTCCGGATGAGACCATGTATCTGCACTGTCAAGCGCCACATAGATCGGAATGTCCCCGATGATCTTAACGCCCTTTTCATTGGCATATTTTTTCAACTGCTGCCACTGCCGGTTAAATTCATACTGCAAAAACAGATAAAAATAAATATCCTCTTCGTATTCTTTCTCATAGCGTTTGAGCGTCTCCGGCTCCCTGCGCTTTATGCTGTCCTCCCACTCGAGAAAGCTCTTCCCGTCCTTACTGTCCTTGATCGCCATAAAAACAGCATAGTCATAAAGCCATTCTTCATTTTCGGCTACATATGCCTGAAATTCCTTATTTTCCCTGATCTTGCTGTTCTGGTATGCCTTTCGCAAAAGCGGAAACCTTTTATAATAAAGACGCTCGTAATTTACATATTTCCCATCATCCGAAAGTCCGGATGCCTCCAGATCGGCGTCCGTGAGATACCCCTGACGCACAAGCTCGTCCAATGAAATAAAGTACGGGTTTCCCGCAAATGTGGAAAAGGACTGATATGGCGAATCCCCATATCCGGTCGGCCCCATCGGCAAAATCTGCCACCATGTCTGTCCCGCTTTTACAAGTGTATCCACAAAATCATACGCACTTCGGTCAAAAGCGCCAATCCCATACTTTGAGGGAAGGCTTGATATTGGAAGCAATATTCCACTCGCTCTCATAATATAACGTTCCTTTCCATTTTTTTATCCTGCTGTGATCGTCAATGGTTTCTAATTCGCCAAAAGTGACTTGCTCACTTTGACCTCATATTTTTCTGCCCAATTTTCATACGCCGCCTGAAACGTCGTATTCTGCTGTTCTGAAATATATTGTTCCCGGTACACCTTATTCAGCCCGCTTGTGTTGCTCTTTAAGCAGTGGATCAAATAAAATCCGTCATTTTCCTCAATGACCCCGCTCGTTGTATACCGCTGCATCGTAAGCGCTGTGTTGATCAGGTTTGCCCGGCTGTCCATTTTCCCGATGATCACTTCCTCCGGCGCTTTCCCGGTCTTTTCTTTGACAAAGGAATAAAAATTCCCTTTATACCCGGTAAGCTCTAATGCCAGCGCATTTGCCTGCCCTTTTACTGCCTCCCGGTCTGAGCCATCTGCTTTTGTTTGCAGGTGCAGCATCAGAACTTTTGCCGCCTGCATGGAGGCTTCATCTATATTTGCCTCCACACCCCCGGTCACTACATCATACATCTTTCTGGAAATTTCATTTTCCTCAAAGATCGCATGCATCCGCTCGGCAGTGATTCCGTTTTCCTCCCAGATCTCCGCCGGTATCGTGGCAAGATACTGATCCGCCTTATAATCAATGTCCTCTTTTTCGTCCACACCGAGGCTGATCCCCTGCGCAGCAGCCGCCTTATTCATGACCTTGATCTGTATGATGAGGCGCAGGATATCCTCGATCGCAGTCTGCCCGATCGTCGTACCCTCCAACGTATAATTCCAGACCTCTGCGGACATAACATCCTCGTACTGGTTTTTCAGAAACCAACTGTAAATTTTATATTCATCATATAAAACCTTTGTGCTGCCCACTCCGATCACAGTCGATTCGCCGGTCAGCTCCCCATTTGAGACAGAAGCGGCTTTTTCTGCCTTCGGCGCCTCCGTCTCCGTCTTGTCATCCCCGCCCGAACATGCAGCTGCAGTAAATACTGTCGATACGATCAATATGCCGCATACGGTTTTTTTGAAAATGGCTTCCGCTCTGGTTTTTAAACTATTTCTCATTCTCAGGTTCTCCTTCAGGTATTTTTATTTCACTTATTTTTTCTATGACATATCCCAACTGGGATAAGATATCCTCTGACTCCTCCGGGATGTAAAGAAAATACGGAGCTGTATCCGGAACAAACCGGAGTCTTTTCCCGAATGTCCCGACTAGCGCCGGTATCTTTTCGGGTTCTACTCTTGCCTCCTGATACATAACGATGCGGACGCCATTTGGCTTTTGCACGACTGAGGTAATAAAGCTGTCATGCGCCTGCACTTTCAAAAGCGCAACATCCAAGAGATTACATACGCTCTGCGGCGGATCTCCGAACCGGTCGATCAGTTCGTCCATCATATCGTCTTTTTCTGCAGGCGTCTCAATCTCTGCGATCCGCTTGTACACATCAAGCTTCTGGAACTCATTGGGGATGTAATCCGGCGGGATAAACCCATCCGCTTTTACATCAATACTCGTTTCGTACTCATCGCTCTCTACTTTTTCTCCCTTCAGGCGTTTGACTGCCTCGTTGAGCATCTTACAGTAAAGATCATACCCCACCGCCTCCATATGCCCATGCTGCTTTGCGCCAAGAAGGTTTCCGGCGCCCCGGATCTCAAGATCCCTCATAGATATCTTAAACCCTGAACCGAGTTCTGTAAACTCTTTTATTGCAGCAAGACGCTTTTCTGCGATTTCTTTTAGCGTTTTATCGCGTTTATACATCAAAAAAGCGTACGCTGTCCGGTTTGAGCGGCCGACCCGTCCTCTGAGCTGATAGAGCTGCGAAAGCCCGAGTTTATCCGCTTCATCAATGATGATCGTATTGACATTTGGGATATCCAGCCCTGTTTCTACAATAGTAGTCGACACGAGGACATCAATGTCTCCGTTGACAAAAGAAAACATCGTGTTTTCGAGCTGTCTCTCATTCATCTGTCCGTGGGCATACGATACTATCGCCTCCGGCACAAGTTTTGCCACCTCGCCGGCGATGATATCCATATTGGCGACACGGTTATATACATAATACACCTGACCGCCGCGCCCAAGTTCACGCAAAATAGCTTCCCGGATGATCTCGTCGTTTCGCTCCATGACAAATGTCTGGATCGGCATACGGTCGATCGGCGGCTCTTCTAAGACGCTCATATCCCGTATCCCGACAAGGCTCATGTGGAGTGTACGCGGAATCGGCGTCGCTGTCAGCGTCAGCACATCAATGTCATTTTTTAACTGCTTCAATTTTTCCTTATGCGTCACGCCAAAGCGCTGTTCCTCATCCACCACGAGAAGCCCGAGGTTTTTGTAAATAACATCTTTCCCCAAAAGCCTGTGGGTTCCGATGACAATGTCGAGGCTCCCCTTTTTCAGCCTGCTGATCGTCTCCCTCTGCTCCTTTGGCGTACGCAGCCTTGAGAGCATTCCCACCTCGATGCTGAAATCCCGCATCCGCTGCACGAACGTATTGTAGTGCTGTCCGGCGAGAACCGTGGTCGGCACGAGGACAGCCACCTGCTTTCCATCCATCACCGCCTTAAATGCCGCCCGGATCGCAATCTCTGTCTTTCCATATCCCACATCGCCGCAGATCAGCCGATCCATGATCCGGCTGCTCTCCATATCCTTTTTCGTCGCCTCGATCGCAGTCAACTGGTCTTCTGTCTCCTCATAGGGAAATAATTCCTCAAATTCTTTCTGCCATACAGTGTCTTTCTCGAAAGCATGGCCCTGTCTCGCCTGCCGCTTCGCATAAAGATCGACAAGTTCCTGCGCAATTTCTTTTACCGCACCTTTTACTCTTGATTTTGTCTTTTTCCATTCGGGCGAGTTGAGCTTATTGAGCTTCGGCACCTTCTCCGCATCGCTTCCCGCATATTTTTGCAAAAGTTCCAGCGAGGTCGCCGGTATATAGAGGTTGCTTCCCCCCGCATAAGCCACCTTCAAATAATCTTTTGTGATGTGTTCCACTTCAATCTTCTCAATCCCCTCATAAATCCCGAGACCGTGATTTTCATGAACCACATAATCCCCGATCTTCAGGTCATTGAAGCTATGTATCGCCGCACCCTCGTATTTTTTGGGCTTTTTCTTCCGTTTCTTTTTCGTCCCGCCGAAAATATCACTTTCCGTCAGCACGACAAAACGAAGATCCGGATACTCAAATCCCTTCCTGAGATTTCCCCGGGATATCATAACCTCGCCCGGAAGAAGTTCATGCTCCCTGTCCCGGCTGTAAAAAGCGATGATGTCAAAATCCTGAAGATCCTGACACAGTCTTTCTCCCCTTGTCCCGGAGCCGGAAAGCACCAACACCCGGTATCCGTTTTTTTTCAAACGTGCAATATCCTTTGCCAAAAGCGAAAAATTATTATTATAGGAAGGCGCTGACTGCACCTGAAAATGAAACCGGCGCCGCACCGGAATTTCCTTGATCGACATGTCAAGTGTCGTCATCATGACTAATGGCAGTGCCGAGAGTTTTTTCAGCACAACAGGAAGAGAAAATAAAACGTCCATCTGTCCCGGCAGGATATAGCCTTTTTCCAGACGGTTCACCATGCTCTCACGGAATTCGTACTCCACCGCCTCGCCCTTTTCCATACAGCGGTTCGGCTCATCCATAAACACGCAGACATCCTCTCCATCAAAATAATCAAAAAAGGACTGGTTCTCCTCTGTGAAATATTTTACATAACTTTCCAGATTCACCATGCCATGATAAATCTCATAAGTCTCCCGGAATCCCGCCACATTTTCCCTCAGTCTGGCGGCCTCCTCTACCTTCCCCTCTTCCCGGAATTTCTTTACGCACTGTTTTAACTCCTCGTCGATCTTTCGCATTCCAAGAAGAACCTGCTCCTCCTCCGGAAAAATTTCAGCCGCCGGATAAATATAAATTTCATCGATCTGTTCTACTGACCGCTGGCTCTCCACATCGATCCGCCTTATATTGTCAACCTCGTCGCCCCACAGCTCGATGCGGTACGGACAGTCCTCTGTCAGCGGAAACACATCAATGATCCCGCCCCGGACAGAAAACTCTCCTTCACGTTCCACCTGCCCCGAATTTTCATATCCGATCGACACGAGATTTTTTCTAAAATTTTCCAATTCCAACACGTCACCCTGCCTGACTGTCAGGCTGTGATCCTTATACTTCGCAAAAGGAATACAATAATCCATCCCGCCGTCTATCGTCGTAACGATCGTCACCGGCTTTTTTTCCATCAGCCTTTTGATCACTCGGAGCCGCTCTCTGACGATCGCCTGTCCATGAACATCTGCGCTGTAAAAAATAAAATCTTTCGCCGGATAATACATGGTCTCACCCTCGTAGAGTTTCAGATCTTCCACCAGTTCTTTCGCTCTCACTTCATTGTGGGTAATGACCAGACGGGTCGTATATCCGGCTCCCGCCCCGCAGATCATATGGCTTTTCTGGGTGTCCCGGCAGCCGGTCACATTAATCGGAAATTCGCCCTTTTTCATGGAGATATTCAGTTGTTCAAACTCCTCAAGCTCCGCAAGAGGTGCAAATAATGTGTTCAAAACCTATCCTGCCTTTCTGATCTTTACCCGCACCGGTTCTGTCTATTTTTTCTTTGCATTAAAATGATTCATCGCTGTTTCGACGCCTTCTGCCACGATGTCTTCTACCGCCCCCACCGCAAGGTCGAGCGTTTCCCCGATCACCTTCTCCTCTTCTTTGGAAAAGCGGCCTAACACATGCCGCACAAGATCGCCCCCCTGCGGCTTAGCTCCCACACCAACTTTGACTCTCGGAAATTCATTTGTCCCCAAGTGGGAAATGATGCTCTTGATCCCATTATGGCCGCCGGCACTCCCTTTTCTGCGCACGCGGAGCTGCCCCACCTCCAGATCAATGTCATCATAGGCGATGATGATATCCTCCGGATCGATCTTATAATAATCCGCCAGACTCCGTATGCTCTCACCGCTCAGGTTCATAAATGTCTGTGGCTGTGCGAGGATGACCTTCGTTCCCGCCACCATTCCTTTGCCGCAGAGCGCCTTATGCTCTTTACTCGTTATTGGTATATTATATTTATCTGAAATTCTTGTTATCACTCCAAATCCGATATTATGCCTCGTCCCCGCATAATCTCTTCCCGGATTTCCAAGTCCTGCAATCAGTATCATAAAGTCCCTCATTTCTGCGCTGTTCTTACACACATTTTGGTCATGCCAGACCTCATACTATATGGCATCCGGTTCCGGTATCGGTTCTTCAAACAAGTGCATCATATCATGGTTTGCTCCCACATTCGTCACTTCAAAATGATTCAAGCATTTCCCCAACCACGGAAATTCCTCACTCATTTCATGCACAAGATCAAAAATTTCCAAATCCGTTGTTTTGTATTCTGAATGATAGCCAGAATACTGTTCATGGGAAAAATTTCGTTTTAACAAGAAATTCTGTATCTTCCGATACGCTCCTCTCGGATTTTGTGCCGAATAATATTTTTCCAGATCCCTCACACACAAATCAAAATATAATGCCTTGTAATACTTTACTTCCCGCCTTGCCATTATGCCACACTTGCCTTTTTCGTATAATGATATAATACATCTTCAACAGCAAAATCTTCTTCATCTTCACCATCATCACTGTTGTACCATACCCACTTTGTTACATAGTCCATAAACCACGCTTTCTCTTTCAGTGAAGTAATAATATACCCAAACGCACCATAATCTTTCGGTTGGCCATTTCCATAAAATACCACCGTTCCATCCGGTTCGCTTTCTTTTCTAAGATTATATCGAGTAAATGTCTGTTCCAATGTCTGATATATGGCATCTGTACTGTACCGCTGTTCCGTGTTGATTTTGTTTTCATCCATTTTTATTTCCAATTTCAGCATAACAATCACCATTCCTCCTGTTACAACTATTCCGTGCAGTTTTAGTACTTGTATTATACACGAGGAATCACAAAAAATCCACAGCAATTTTCTTTGATTCACCGTTCTTCATACCATCTCAGATATGTTTTCATCTCGCCCACGCCCCGGTTGCACCACAGATAATATGGGATAAAACGGATCGTGACCGGCTTATATTTATACCCACGGTAAGGTTCATACAAATGCTCTGTGTGCTGCGGACAGATCCTTCTTCCCTCTGCCTCCATCACCACAATATCGCCCAATTCTCCCTGTTCTTCAAAGGAAACCGGCTTGCGGGCAGCATTTACTTCGATAAGCTCCATTTCCTTTCCGTTGTCTGCCTCCTCTGCACAATATACCATCGGCCCTCTCATCAGCACTGCCTTTCCGATATCATCTCTTACCCTCGTATCCGCCTGATAAAACACCGGTTCCATCGGAAGATGAAGCCGAAGCTCGTCTCCGTCCTTCCACTTGCGCTTTATGTACATATAACCATCGGCTACCGGGTATTTTTCTTCCTTTCCATTCACAGTGGCAGAAAACCCACGACACCAGCCCGGGACACGCACCGCATAGACAAATTCTATATCCATATCCATTGCGAAACGGATCCGGACTTCCTCTTTCCACGGATACTCCGTATCAGCACAGATTTCCACCGCCGAGTCCCCAAAAACTTTATGCAGCTTTGCGCCGCAATATAAATGCATAAAAATCGTATCCTCATTATCACTGTAGGCATACTGTGCCACCGAACTTATCATGCGGCACAGATTCGGCGGACAGCAGGCACAGCCAAACCATTTCTGCCTCGGCAGCGCCACATGCTTTCTGTGGGCGTCCCGTCGGCATCCCTCCGGCTCCGCCTCCATTGGATTTACATAAAAGAAACTTTTCCCATCAAGCGCCATTCCACTTATGATCCCATTATATAAAGCCCTCTCCATCACATCACCATACCGTCCATTCGGACTCATTTCCAACATCCGCCTCGCAAAAAATACAAGCCCGATAGACGCACAAGTCTCATTATACATCCGGTCATTCGGCAGATGGTACGGATAGGAAAATGCCTCCCCTTCCGGCGTCCCGCCAATCCCTCCGGTAATGTACATCTTCTGGTTTTCAATACTGCTCCAAAGCTTCTCACATGCCTGTTTCAACTCTTCATCCTCTGTATATTTCGCCACCTGCGCCATCGCAGTATAGAGATAAACCGCACGGACAGCATGCCCGACTGCCTCCTCCTGCTCCCTCACCGGGCGGTGCGCCTGATGATAATAATAATCTTCCTCGGCCGCATCTTTCCTCTTGATGTTATGCTCCTGATCAAAATAATATGGTTTCTTCCCTCGCTCATCAATAAAAAACTGCGCCAGTTTTAAGTATTTCTTCTCCCCCGTCACCTCATATAACCTTCCCAATGCCATCTCTGCGATCTCATGCCCCGGGTAGCCTTTGCACTTCCCCTCCTCCGGGCCAAACACCGTACCGATATGATCCGCAAACCGCATCGCCGCTTTCAAAAGCTTATCTTTTCCGGTTCCCTCATAATAAGCGATCGCCCCCTCGGTCAGATGCCCGAAACAATACAATTCGTGATGATCCCGCAAATTCGTAAAACGTTTTGACGGGTCATTTATGATATAAAAAGTATCCAGATACCCATCCTCATACTGCGCCTCGCACACGATATCGATCGCCGCATCCGCAAGTTTTTCCAATTCCTCGTCCGGATGGGCGCTCAGGGAATACCCGACTGCCTCGATCCATTTGGAAAAATCGGTATCCTGAAATACAAATCCATAAAAACAGTCCTGAAGATTTGTTCCGCCTGACAAGTCATCTGCCGGACTATCCTCCGGAACAAGATTAAAATTTTCCACCGAATAGACCGGAAGCTTTTCCTGACCTTTTTCCTTTCGCTCTTTCGCCAGTTTTGCCGCCAGTTTAAAATTGCGCATGCAAAAACTCGGTTCCGCTCCCTCAACCTCATCATTTAATGCCGCCCACTGATAGGGAATGACCTCTTTCCTCACCGTATCCATCAATGTCCCAAAAAACCGATCGGTGATCTGAATCTGTTTCAGATCAAATCCTCTGCTGAATAACTTTTTTTCCATCCTCGCCGCACTCCTTTCCGGGGTGTCAAAAATCCCCTCTGATATATATGCTATAATATGATTATAACATATATATCAGAGGGGATAAAATATCAGAATGTTGGAATCGGTGTCATTTTTTCCGATCTTATTCTGCGTCTACCTATAAAAATTTTTCCGGCAAACGCCGCAGGCAATCTTAGCTATGGCTTTCGATACACTCTATGATCTTTTCCTGAACAGGCAGAACATCCTTCAATATTTGCCTAGCTTCTTCCGGTTTGCCGCCCCGTAAAAGATCCACAATATCTGTATATGCCTCATAAATCGGTGTGAGCGAAAGATTTCCCGAAGTTCCTTTGATTGCGTGGGTTTTTTCGATAACATCCGCATAGTCGTTTCCGTCAAAATCTGGATCCACCTCGGAACCCCGGATCATCTTTGGAAATGTACGCAGCATCTTTTCATAAAGAGCCGCATTTCCCACAAAACGATCCACAGCCTCTTCTACATTTACTCCCATCGCCTTCAGTTCATCAAGCATGCCCATTATGATCCTCTCCTTTTTAAGACAACTTTGTGGCATAAGAAATTACACTAACGTCATACAAAAATAATGATATCACACGAGTACACAAATGTCAATAAGTGCATTGAAAAATCAACAAAAACGGGCAAGAATCAACTTATTCCCACATTGTTCTACGGCATTTCTTTCATATACTTCCGAAACCGGAGTGGCAGCATTTGCATCTGGAGGCGGGGATTGACCCGCTCTTTGATCGCGATCGAGTCCACAAACCGCTTCCATAATTTTTGCCAGAGTTCCTCGCCCTCCGAATATGGGAGCCTGAGCGTATCAAAATCGACGTCCTCCGCATTGACAAGGCTGCATCCTTTATTTTTTTCATGAACCAGTACGCCACCGTGTACCGTGTCTGCAATCAGCCAGTCCTCCCCCGAAAACCGGTCTGAAAAATGCTCTGCCAAATAAGGAAGAACTGCATTTTTCGGGTTGATTTTGGCAAATAACGCACCGTTTGCCAGTTCCTCAAACCGGAGAAACTGGAGTTCATGCTGAATCTCATTCGCAGTATTTCTCTCAAGTTCCATCAAAAACTGCACATTGGGTTCCGTCAGATAGTTTAACACCTGTCTTCCCATCTTAAGGGCAAGGATGATCACACGGTAAATCGCATCTGCTTTTTCTATATTATAGGAAGCGGATGCTCTCTGTATAAATTCATACACTTCCGGCGACACTTTATTCTGTATCGTGCGCGCTACTTTTACTGCTTTTTCATACTCTGTCTCGACAGAAATATACGTCGCAAATAATTCCTGATGATACATGCCCTCTGCGATCTGAATTTTATTTTTCTCATGCCCATGTCTCTCTTCATAAGCATTATATACCGCTGTCAGAATCCCCTCAAAGGAATTTTCACACAGATAAATATATCTCTCATCCATTCCCAAACGCCCCTTTCTGCCACTGAGGCATCAGATCCAGCAGAGACATCTGCTCGTATGCCGCCTCCCCGGTCACAGATGCCGGAAGCCTCTCCCGCAGGCCCAGAAGATTGGTTAAGATAAAGCCCTCGTTTAACTTAAGGGGAATCATTGTCTTTCCGCAGCAAGTGATAAAATACATAGCCCGTTTGAGGACAACCCCAAACTTTTTAAGCGCCGCATAGTCCAAGCTCCCGAGCCGCCTCGCCGCAAGAATCCGCCTCGCCGACTTGACCCCTACTCCCGGAATCCTGAGAAGCGTGTGATAATCTGCGGTTTGAACCTCGACCGGGAAAAACTCCAGATGGTTCAATGCCCAGTTGCATTTTGGGTCAAGCTGCACATTCAAAAACGGTGTCTCCTCCGTAATAATCTCCTCTGCCCTAAACTGATAAAAACGCATCAAAAAATCAGCCTGATACAAACGGTGTTCCCTCAAAAGCGGCGGCCCCTCTTTCCCATCCGGAAGAACCGGGTCTTTTGTCGTATTGATAAACGCAGAATAAAAAACCCGTTTCAGATCAAACTGCCTGTACATCGCCTCTGCCATGTGTACGATCTCATAATCACTTTCCCCTGACGCCCCCACGATCATCTGTGTACTCTGTCCGGCAGGCACAAAACTGGCATCAGCGTGAAATTCCTGAAGGGAGAAATTCGTTTCAATGCGTTCTGGAAGCTGCCTCTGGCTCTCTTTCTCCTCGATTCCTGCTATTTCCCCTTCTATCCCGAGCGGACGCCCTCCTGAGCGAAGCCTTCCACTCCTGTCGCTTTCTAAAAGAAGGCGCTGCTCCAGCCTCCCTGTCTGGATCTGACGCATAGGCGTCAGTATTGTCTTTCGCGATTTTTGGGGGGCAAGCGCCTTAAGGCCCGCCGAAGTCGGCAACTCAAGATTGGCGCTCATCCGGTCGACAAGCCAGCCGGTCTTTTCAATCAAAAGCGGGTCGGCGCCCGGGATCGCTTTTACATGAATGTATCCATTAAAACGGTATTTGGTACGGAGAAGATACACCGCCTGATAAATCTGTTCCATTGTGAAGTCTGGATTTTTCCGTATTCCTGAACTCAAAAACAATCCTTCGATATAATTTCTGCGATAAAAAGAAACCGTCAGTTCCGCAATCTCCTCGGGCGAAAAAGACGCCCGTGGCACATCATTTGACAAACGGTTTATGCAATATTTGCAATCATAAACGCACTCATTGGTCTGTAATATTTTTAACAGGGAAATACATCTGCCATCTGCTGAAAAACAGTGGCAGATCCCAGCGGATACTGTATTTCCCATCGTTCCTTTTCTTCCCTTTCTGTTCGAGCCGCTCGATGTACATGCCACATCATACTTTGCCGCATCAGAAAGTATCTCAAGTTTTGAAAAAATATCTGCTGTCAGTTCCATCCCGCACCTCCGAACGTTTGTTTATCCCAGTATAGCACATACGTTCGGAAAAGTCAAACATTTGTTTGTGTTTTGTTTATCAAATTTTATTCATCAATGATCTTCCGGCTGCACCGGTAAGTAGCCACAAAATAAACGGTATGGATAAGCAGCAGTACAACCGCTGTGAAAATAATGGAATAAATCAGCCCGGTTTTTCCAAAGATTTCTATGATATACAGACACACTTGGATTCCAAAAACAGAATGTATCACAGCGAGGGAGATCGGCATGGCAAAAAAGATCAGGTTCTGCCGGAACAGGGATTGGTGAATCATCTTTTCGTCCACTCCGATCTTCCTCAAAATCTGGTATTTCCCTTTGCTGTCTGCTGCCTGTGAAAGTTCCTTCAGCGCAAGCAGTGCAGAACTCGCAAGTATAAAAATAATGCCAAGATACAGTCCAAGAAAAACGATCAGTGCAGTCAACCCAATGCTCCTCTGATGGATCTCGGTTCTGGTCGAAATAAAGATACGCAGATTACTAGCACGTTTCTGCATCTTTTTGCTGTTTAGGATTTTGTCAATCTCCTCCACGCCCTTTTCATAATTTTTATTGTAATTTGCAATATAATACATCAAGCCCGGATGGAGATCTTCATCGGTCATGGCAGCATCCGGCACGACCGTAAATCCCAGCTCTGCTGCGTTTGATGACATTTCCAGAAAACCGTCCTGACACTCCTTGTATTTGGGATGATACTCCTTTCCGCCCAGACGGATCACATGCCCTTTTGCCAGATAATTCTTTTCATATTCATCTTTAGCATAACCGTAATTTGTAACGATCATATATTCATCGTCAGCCAGTGTATGCTGTTCCAGTCCGTAGATTTGTGCCGCTCTGTTATAATCGCTTAAGCTTACTACGCCTCTGCTTGTAAAAATATTCTCCGTATCGTATTTACTTTCCAACTCCTCCGCATCCCATTTGTAGTGTGCATAGAGAGTAAGCTCTGCCGCCTCTTTATCAAACATATCTGCGTCAAGCCCCATCTCCTGCAGCAATTCGCCGGCTGTCTCTTCTTCACTATTAAAGGGAAGTCCCTCGTCATATAATTTTACAATATCCACATCTACCGGCACAAGCGTTTTCATATTATCATTCACTGATTTATTGATTGAAAAACAAGTGGAAAAAATGCAGATCGTAATAAACAGGAGAAGGCAGATGATACTTCCGGCAAATACATTTGTATTGATCCGGCTGCTGATCTCTTTCGTTGTAAATATATTGAGTCCCTTCATATAAGATTTTTTCCTGAGTTTTGCGACAAAGATCAACAGTCCCGACAGCGACCAGAAGATCAAAAAGGTAGCAATGATTCCTTTTACGATCTGCGTAACGAACTGACTTGTTTCGGTAAGCTCCTGCGCACTTGCTGTCACCATCCAGTAAGCATGGCATAACACCGCTACCGCTATCACAAACACGACCAGACAAAGCCACGGATTTTTTGCTGTATTTTTTTCTGTTTTACGCTCCGCATTCAGCAGGCTGATCAGTCTGGATTTTCCGACTACAAATACGTCCAGTGCAAGAACCAACGCATACATAACAAAGAAATATAACAGCGTTTTGCCAAGCGCTCCCACTGACACGTCAAACGTAAATTCTGACATGTCCGCCTCAAACATGCTCGCCACCAGTATACTCATCCCCTGCGACAAAAGAATGCCAAGCCCCATTCCAACCACAAGCGAAACCGCGCCTATGATCACGGTCTCCGCCATGAGGACTCCGGCTATTTTTTTCTTTCCCATCCCAAGAAGCATGTAGATTCCAAATTCCTTTTTTCTGCGTTTCATAAGAAAGCTGCTTGCATACACGATCAAAAATGCCAGTACTCCCGACACGATCACGCTCGCCACAGAAAGAGTGCTGTTCATCAGATCCAGTATATCCAATTCATTTTTGAATATTTTTATCATTACGGTCTGGTCTGAAATCGCATTAAACACATAAAATACAGAGATGCCGACGATGAGTGTGATAAAATACACCGCATAATCTGACATGCTTTTTTTCATATTGCGGAATGCCAGTTTAAAGATCATTCAGATCACCACCCATCACTGTAACCACATCCATTATTTTATCAAAAAATTGTTTTCTTGTGTCCGCCCCTTTTCTCACCTCGTTAAAAATCTGCCCATCCTTCAAAAAGATAACCCGTGTGGCAAAACTTGCCGCAAAAGCATCATGCGTCACCATGAGAATCGTGGCATCATAATCTTGGTTCATGCCCTCCATGCTCTCGAGCAGGCTCCGCGCCGATTTTGAGTCCAGCGCTCCTGTCGGCTCATCCGCCAGCACCATCGCCGGATCCGTGATGAGCGCCCTCGCCGCCGCCACTCTCTGCTTCTGACCGCCGCTCATCTGATACGGATATTTTTTCATGACATTGCTGATTCCGAGAATCCCCGAAATCTCGTCAACTTTGGCATCAATCTTCAATGGCGCCATATTCTGTATTGTCAACGGAAGGGCAATATTTTCATATGCGGTCAGTGTATCAAGCAGGTTAAATTCCTGAAAGATAAACCCGAGTTTTTCCCGGCGGAAACGGTTCAGGGCATTCCCCTTCACCGCAGTAATATCCCTTCCCTCCACAAAAATCCTGCCGCTCGTAACCCGGTCGATCGTCGATATACAATTTAAAAGTGTCGTCTTTCCCGAGCCACTTGCTCCCATGATCCCCACAAATTCGCCCATCCCAACCTCAAAGGAAATCCGGTCTACCGCCTTCGTCAGATTGGACGTATTTCCATAATATTTTTCTACATTTTCCAGTTTTAGTATTGGCTCCATTGCTGCATCGCTCCTTTCTCTGCTAGCACAAACGGATATTCGTCTTTGCTGTCCGCTGTACTGGTCATACTATGAGCATACCGCATATGGAGAGATTTTTCCATCGAAGTTTCTTACGGTAAGGTTACGGTTTTGTAAGAATCAGATGTTTCGAGTATTTTTGCAAAAGTTGTTAAAGCCTTGCAAATACTGGATTTCTAAGATGTTTCAGAAATGATTCAGATGCTTATCTTCTCATAAAATCTCATATTTTTTCATTCATTTTGTGTAAAAGTTGTGTAAATTTGTAACATTTTTTGTGTACAGATTTGTGTACGATAAACCGGGCTACGATGCCCGGCTATCACTGCTCCGCTTCGCATCAAACTTTTCAATCTCATCCCGCATACGCTTGTCGTCCACATGGTTATATACCTTCATAGTAATTGCAAGGTTGCTGTGCCCCATAATCTCCTGCAAAGTCCTCTGGTCCATCCCTGCCTCTGCCATTCTGGTGCAGGCGGTATGCCGCAGGATATGTGCTGTAATATTGGGCAGTAACTCCGCTTCCCTGTCCTCCATAATGGCATTTGCCACCTCAATGCTGTTATAATCATACACAATCTTATGGAGGGTTATGTCTAGCTGTACCACACTCCATAACTGGAATCGCTTTGTTAGGAATACAAAACCACTGTGCCCATCTACTGTATGATTGTCTATCATCCCATGCTTCAGCATATACTCTTTCTGTTTTCTTAGAGCATGCAGTGCCTTTTCTGTCAGCGGAATTTTACGGATGCCCTTGATTGTCTTTGGCGGGCAGATTTGAAATCTGCGTTTTCCCTCCTCATCCAGTTCGTACAATAACTGATGGTCAATTTTGATAAATTTATTCCTGAAATCTACATTTTCCCAAAGCAGGCCTGTCCCCTCTCCACTGCGGCATCCAGTTTCAAGGAAAAACTCAAACATCCAATAGTATGGACTATATTCTCTACTTTCCCGAATGAATTTCAAAAACTCCGCCTGCTGCGCCTGTGTAAGTGCATCCCTTTGGTTGTTGTAAATGCCAAGCTCTTTCGTACAGCCGTGGGCGTAATTTCTGCGGATATAGTCTTCTGAAACAGCATGGTTGAACATTGCCGATAAGA
>JAMPFC010000017.1 GCA_023664685.1 Roseburia sp.
TATATCTGGAGGAAGAAAAGACAATCAATATTGAATATGCGGCAAAGAGCATACGTCTGGACGTGTATGTGGAAGAGGGAAACCGGGCATTTAATCTGGAAATGCAGGCAACATCCCGGAGCGACCTTCCTTACAGAAGTCGGTATTACCAAGGAATGATTGACTTAAACTGCATCGAAAAGGGCGAAGATTATGACGAGCTGAAAGAAAGCTACGTTATTTTCATCTGCACCTTCGACCCATTTGGAAAAGGAATGGCTCAGTACACGTTTGAAAATCTTTGTAAAGAGGATACGGGTATTCCGCTGAATGACGGAACGAAAAAGATTTTTTTTAATGCAAAAAACTATGCAAAGGCGGAGGACGAGGACGTCAGGGAATTTCTCCGGTATGTAAATGGGGAGAAGAGCGAAAATTCCTTTGTGCAGATAATAGATAATAAGGTGGCAAAGGTTAAGTCAAGCAAGGAATGGAGGCGAGAATATATGACGTTATTGATGAGAGAAAGAGAGATTGAGAAAAGAACGAGGAAAGAAACGAAAGCAGAAGATATTAAAATTTTTGTAGAATTGCTAAAATCTTTTCAAATTCCAAGTAGAGAAGTGGCAGAAAAGTTGATGGAGAAATTTGACTTAACAGAGGAAGAAGTGAATTTATTTCTAAGCCAAGAGTAGGAATCAATGAATACATTGATTGTAGCACATGCGAATGCAATGGGGTTAGTAAAGGAGACAAAAAATCATGAAAGAAATCATGAAAAATATCACAAAAGCAGAGGTACTTACTTTAAAAGAACAGATTGCTTATCAGGAGGGACAGGTTGTCAGTAAAACGCTAGTGCAAAACAGTGCAGTCAGTGTGACATTATTTTCTTTTGACAAAAATGAAGAGATTAGTACACATGAATCCGGCGGGGATGCTTTTGTGACTTGTCTTGACGGTGTGGGAAAGATTACCATTGACGGTGTGGAGAATTTTTTGCATGAGGGCGAGTCCATCGTGATGCCGGCAGGGCATCCTCATGCTGTTTTTGGAGAAGAACAGTTTAAGATGTTGTTGTTGGTTGTGTTTTAAGCAGAAACAAATCGCTCAGAAATGGGGGTTAGGATGAACAATCAGTGGTCAGATTTTATACAGACAACACAGGAATTATACATGAGCCGGGAAGCAAGATTTACTGACCAAAATAAGGATTTGTGGATAGGGCATATCGGAGTCAGGCATGGGATGAAGGTGCTGGAGATTGGCTGCGGCGGAGGCGTATTTTGCCACAAGTTGAAAAAATATATTCCGGATCTCGATATAACGGGGTTAGACCGAGATACAAACCATATAAAATACGCAAGGGAAAAGGCGGAGGAATTGGGACTGGATTGTACATTTACTGAGGGGGAGATCGGGAGTCTGCCCTTTGCGGATGAGACATTTGATCTGGTATATTCCCACACGGTGGCGGAACATGTTGCGCCGGAGTTGTTTTTTGGCGAACAGCACAGGGTTTTGAAGCCCGGGGGAAGGTTTTGTGTATTATCCGTTCGTACCCGGCTGAATCTGAAGGATATGCCGCAAGAGGAACCGTCCGATGAAGAAAAGCAGCTTATGGGAAAACTCTGGTCGAAGGCAGGAGAGGTGTCAGAGCAGTATCAGGTCGGAGAATATGAGATGGATGAGCATGAATATCCGCATCGGTTAAATGAATATGGCTTCCGCGATGTGGATGTGCAGATGTTTAACGTTATGGACTACTGTCCGGACAATCATTCTGTGTCAGAGGAGGAGGCAGCAGGACAGATCAACAGCCGCCGGCTGATTAGTCTGGATCGGGTCAGAAAGGGAATCCGTCTGGCGCCGGAAGCTTTAACAGAGAAAGAGCGGGAAAGACTGGAGAGCCTGATAAATGAAAGATACGATAAAAGACTGGCAAAATACCGGGCAGGGATACCAGTGTGGGACTTTACAACCTCTTGCATTTTGGCGGTCAGCGGGGTAAAATAAGACAAAATCAGACAAAATGCGACGATTTGGAAAAAAATACTGTTATTTTAACAAAAAAAATGGTATAATAGAGAAACAGACAGGTGGTCATTTGAAATTCATCTTTGGAGAGGCAGCATGGATTCACCTTTATAAAAAGGTTCTGGTACAGCAAAATATCGGCTGTACTGGTCGGAGAGGGGACAAATGTGAAGGACAAGATACTATTGATCGGTCATGATGAACAGCAGGATGAGAAAACGTTGATGGAATCGCTGAAGGCAGATTATGATTGTGTCCTGCTTGCGAGCGGCACAGAGGGAGTTTCTTATCTGTCGGAAAGCTCAGAACAGGTTGGGCTTATCATTTTGGATTTTGAAGAAATTTTAAAGGATCATTACAAGGTTTTGGAAGAACTTCAGGATCATTATGCTTATAAGAGCATTCCGATTCTGCCGATTGCGTTACCGGAGCAGGCGGATGAGATTACGCATTTGTTTGAGATGGGAGCGGATGATATTTTGTTTAAGCCAGTTAATCTGGATATTGCCCGGAAGAGGGTTCAAAATCTGTTGGATATCGGACGAGTCAGAGGCGTACATAATATAATGGAAGATTTGATCCGCTCTGAGATCGACGCGAACATTGATAGTCTGGGAATCTGTTCCTGCTTAAAGTGCAGAAGGGATCTTCTGACGCTGACATTAAACAATGTAAAACCCCAATACGTCACTACCGAAAAGGGAAGTGCGATCATCACAGCAGGACGCTTGGCATCGATGGATGACCGGATCCATCTTTTGGCAGACATTGCCCGCTATGCCAAGATCATTGGAGCAAGCCCGAGACATGACTGATCCGAAGGAAGTGCAGGACAATACATATAAAAAAATGATACATATATTAGCCCGGGAGGATAAGAGTACTTACCTTTCCGGGTGATTTTTTTGTAAAAAGTTTGAAATCTGGTTTTACATGTGGTAAGATGGTAGGCGGAATCAATATAACGAGAAAGAAAGGCGGATGATTGACATGGCTAAGATTCAGATGACGACACCACTTGTAGAAATGGATGGAGATGAAATGACCCGTATTTTGTGGCAGATGATAAAGGATGAGCTGTTACTGCCATATATCGATTTGAAGACAGAGTACTATGACCTCGGTCTTGAACATAGAAATGAAACAGATGACAAGGTGACGATCGATTCTGCTGAGGCGACAAAAAAATATGGTGTCGCTGTAAAATGTGCGACGATCACACCCAATGCGGCGAGGATGACAGAGTATAAATTAAAGGAGATGTGGAAATCCCCGAATGGCACGATCCGGGCGGCTCTTGATGGAACCGTTTTCCGTGCGCCGATTTTGGTAAAAGGAATTGTCCCATATGTAAAGAACTGGACAAAGCCGATTACGATCGCACGTCATGCTTACGGTGATGTCTACAAAAACACGGAAATCAAAGTTCCGGGAAGCGGAAAGGCAGAATTAGTATTTACTGCGGAGGATGGAACAGAAATAAGGGAAGTCATCCACGAATTTAACGGTGAGGGGATCGTTCAAGGAATCCACAATACGAAAGAGTCGATTTCCAGTTTTGCAAGAGCATGTTTTGGATATGCGGTTGATACGAAGCAGGATTTGTGGTTCTCTACGAAGGATACGATTTCTAAAAAATACGATCACACATTTAAAGATATTTTTCAGGAAATTTATGATGCGGAATACAAAGAGAAATTTGAGAAACTCGGCATTGAGTATTTTTATACATTGATTGATGATGCAGTAGCCAGAGTGATTCGTTCCGAGGGCGGATTTATCTGGGCATGTAAAAATTACGATGGCGATGTTATGTCCGATATGGTAGCGACTGCCTATGGTGATCTTTCGATGATGACGTCGGTGTTAGTATCGCCAAGCGGCGTTTATGAATATGAGGCGGCGCATGGAACGGTGCAGCGCCATTACTACAAACATCTCAACGGAGAGGAAACCTCTACAAATTCGATTGCGACTATTTTTGCATGGACAGGCGCTCTCCGAAAAAGAGGGGAACTTGACAAGAATGCCGAACTTATGGCGTTTGCGGATAAACTTGAACGGGCATGTATCAAGACGGTGGAGGATGGCAAGATGACAAAAAGTTTGTCGTTGATTTCAACTTGTGAAAATCCGGTGATCTTAAATAGTCTTGAGTTTATCAAGGCGATCCGTGAGACGATGGAGACATTGTAATCTCTAGTATCAACCTTATATAATAACGGGAATATCCCGGGAACTGACGGAGGACAGTATGGATAATTATACGACACAGATGGACGCCGCGCGAAAAGGAATTTTCACGGAGGAAATGAAGCATATATGTGAATATGAGAACATGGAAAAGGATGTGCTGATGGAACTCGTGGCAAAGGGCCAGATCGCCATTCCTGCCAATAAAAACCATAAGTGCCTGAAACCATATGGAATTGGAAGTAAATTAAAGACAAAAATAAATGTGAATCTTGGGACGAGCCGGGACTGCCTTGATCTCGATGTTGAGATGAAGAAGGTAAAGGCAGCAGTGGATATGGGAGCAGAGGCAATCATGGATCTCAGTTCTTATGGCGACACAAAAAAATTCAGGAGAAAACTGATCGATGAGTGTCCGGCTGTCATCGGTACGGTGCCGATTTATGATGCGGTTGTATATTACAATAAGGCGCTCAAGGATATCACATCGGATGAGTGGATGGATGTGGTGAAGATGCATGCAGAGGACGGAGTCGATTTTATGACGATCCACTGTGGGATCAACCGTCAGACCGCAGACCGTTTTAAGGAAAATCTGCGCCATACGAATATCGTATCCCGGGGCGGTTCGATCATCTTTGCGTGGATGGAACTGACCGGAAATGAGAACCCGTTTTATGAGAGATATGATGAACTTTTGGATATTTGTGAAAAATACGATGTGACGATCAGTCTGGGTGACGCCTGCCGGCCGGGAAGTATCGAGGATGCTGGGGATATTTCCCAGATTTCGGAACTCGTGGCTCTTGGCGAGCTGACGCAGCGGGCATGGCGGCATAATGTTCAGGTTATGATCGAGGGGCCGGGCCATATGCCGCTTGATCAGATCCGTGCCAATATGGAGATTGAACAGACGGTATGTAAAGGTGCGCCATTTTATGTACTTGGCCCTCTTGTGACTGATGTAGCGCCCGGATATGACCACATCACAAGTGCGATCGGAGGCGCGATCGCAGCGACTTACGGGGCGTCGTTCTTGTGTTACGTGACACCGGCAGAGCATCTTCGCCTGCCGACTGTGGAGGACGTAAAAGAAGGAATCATCGCATCGAAGATCGCAGCACATGCGGCAGATGTGGCAAAGGGAATCCCGGGGGCAAGAGAGTGGGATTATAAGATGAGTGAGGCGAGAAGAAATCTCGATTGGGAAAAGCAGTTTGAGCTTGCAATCGACCCGGAGAAAGCCCGTCGTTACCGTGCGGAAAGTAAGCCAGAGAAGGAAGATACCTGCACGATGTGCGGAAAAATGTGTGCGGTGAGAAATATCAATAAGATCCTCCGGGGAGAAGATGTGGATATCATGGAGGATTAACAAAAGTTTAACAAAATGCGCACCCGGAACAACACGCTTTCGCTCGATGAATCACGTAGTGGTGCTAAAATCTGAAAAGACCAGATTTTGCACCAACGGATTCATCAGGTTGTTATGGGGGCATTTTGCTGTCTAGTGGCAGAAACCCTTTCGTCAAGAGATTTATTACAGTAACAGCAAGAGACGTTGGTAATTAAGAAAAAACAATATGAAAGCAGCCTTGATGCACCACGGGGATACGTCTTAATAAAATAATTTGTGCATCCGCTGCGCTCATGTTGTTTTTTCTATTGCCATTTCTTCAGCTTTACCATATTTTTGAATAACAACAGCCTGTCTCGCATAAGGTGTTAAAGATAGACAATCTTTAGACCAGTGTGAGGGGGCTGTTTTTTTGAAGAGGATCGGGGCGTTTTTTTTGGCAGTTATCATCATCGCAGTTTCCATTGCCGGGATGTGGGTGTACCAGTCGTGGCGGGATGCAAAAGAGGCGGCGGAGGAGCAGGAAATGCTCAATGCATATATTGTAAAAAAAGAAGGGGATTCCATAAAGGTTTATACGCAGGAGGGAGAAACGAGTTATCCGGTGCGGCAGGACATGAAAGAACAGGTGTATGAGGGGATTGGCGATCTGTATATCCGGCGCGGAGAAGTCGAGCGGCTTGTGTGTAAGCCGGAGCGGATCAGCGGCCGGGTGTTAAAAGTACAGGTCGAGACGATGGATATTGAAAATTACGGTTCGCTTCCAATCGATAAAAAGTGTTCGTGGTTTACGGTAAAAGACGGTGTTTCTGCTTCCACACAGGACAATCTCTATATCGGCCAGACCGATGTGGAATTTGCTGTAGCAGGTGGCCGGATCTGTGGTGTGCTTTTTAAGGGAGATGTTGGTGAGGAGGAGCAGGAGAAGGAGCAAAATATACGGGTTATTTTAAAAACGGATGGTTTCAGCGGATATGAACATGCTTCTGTCAAAGTCAGAGGAACAAAAAAAGTAATTGTGAAGGAAGGGAAGGAGCAGACCGAGTATCAACCGGGGGAGGAGATCGGATTTTCACTGGACAATATGAAAGAAAACCGTGTTACCATATCATCCGAGGAGGGCGGAAAGATACAGATCACCTCTATGACACGAAATGGAGCGAACCCATTTTACCGCGGGAAGATTGAGCTTGTAAAGGCAGAACAGGGTCTCCATATCATCAATGACCTGCCATTGGAAGAATATCTGTATGGAGTTGTTCCGAGTGAGATGCCGGCGGAGTATGGGGCGGAGGCGTTGAAGGCACAGGCAGTATGTGCCAGAAGTTATGCGGTGCGCCATATAAGAAATAACCGCTTGAAGCAGATGGGGGCGCATGTCGATGACAGTACCTCGTATCAGGTTTATAATAACACGTCAGAGGATGAGCGGTGTAACCGGGCGGTCGATGAGACAAAGGGAAAAAAGGTGTACCATGATGGAAAAGTTGCCTCGACATACTTTTTTTCGACATCCTGTGGCGTGACGACCTCGGCGGAGGATGTGACATTCAGCAGTAAGCCCATCTCTTATCTGGTTGGGAAGCTGCAGGAGAAAGAGTTTGAAGATGAAGAGAAAAAGGAGCGTGCCAGACTGGTTTCGGATACATTTGGAAATGAAGATTTATTCCGGAAATTTCTTCAGGAGGACAGAGACATTCTGGAAAAAGAGGAACCGTGGTATCGGTGGAGTACAACGATTTCAGCCGGGGACATGGAGCATAATATAAATTCAAGGCTCGGAGCAAGATGTCAAGCTTCCGGTGAAAAAATCCAAGTGCGCCAGCCAGATGGAACATATGCCGCACAGGAGATCGAGAGTATTGGAGAACTGAAACGTGTCAAGATCAAAAAGAGAAAGAGCGGCGGGGTCGTTTACATGGCAGTAATCGTGGGGACAGAGGCTACCGTGAGGGTGTATTCGGAGTATAACATACGGATGCTGCTTTTTAATGAAAATGCCATCGTCAGAAAAAATGATGGAAAGAGCGTGTCCGGGATGAATATGCTGCCAAGTGGCTTTTTTGTTATGGATAAGTCGGGAAGTTCTTATGAAATAAGGGGAGGTGGGTTTGGCCACGGAACCGGTATGAGCCAGACCGGTGCGAATGAACTGGCACAGGCGGGAAAAAGCTGTGAGGAGATCTTGAAATATTATTTTGATGGGGTGGAGCTTCGGGAATGAAAAGTTAGTGCTTGAAATGGGTAAATTTTGTGCGGTAACAGGAATATTTTCCGCACAAGATTTTACTAGTACTCCCTGAACTGTAGTTATTCAAAATTGATTTCCGTGGATTCGAATGTGTTCATATTGAAAAAGATTATACTTTGATGTATAATTGGATGAGGAAATGGGAGGAGAAATTGATAAGAGGGGGAAACCTATATTGAAAGACATGAAGATAGATGCGAACGGAACAGAGATTAGAGTGATGGGCGATGTTCTTAATGAGGATGCCTATATTTCTCTTACAGATATCGCAAAATATAAAAATCCAGATAATGCTTTTATTGTAGTGGCAAACTGGATGCGTAATCATTCTACGATTTCGTTTTTGGGCTTGTGGGAACAAATCCATAATCCTAATTTTAAACCTATCGAATTCGATAGGTTTAAAGCAGAATCGGGAGATCATGCGTTTACATTGACGCCACAGCAGTGGATAAAGGCAACAGATGCAATCGGTATTGTATCAAAATCAGGGCGATATGGAGGCACTTATGCTCATACAGATATTGCTTTTGAATTTGCTTCATGGATTTCTCCTGAATTTAAGCTTTATATTATTAAGGATTATCAGCGATTAAAGAAAGACGAATCAAACCGATTAGCGATTGGCTGGGATGCAAAGAGGGAACTTTCAAAAATAAATTACCGGATTCATACAGATGCGGTAAAGGAATTTTTGATAACCCCGACATTATCTCCTCAAGAAATGGCTTGTACATACGCATCGGAAGCGGATATTTTGAACATGGCATTGTTTGGGAAAACGGCGGCACAATGGAGAAACGAGAAGGGAATAAGTGGGAAAACGCCTAATATTAGAGATTTTGCTTCTGCAGAGGAATTGGTTGTTCTGATCAATTTGGAAGATACAAATGCTGATTTAATAAGAGAAGAAGTGCCGAAACTGGAACGTTTGAAAATACTAAGAGAAAAAGCATATAGGCAGCTTAAACTCCTTAAAAAGAATGAGGAAGCGATTATAACACTTAAGAAAAATCTCGTTGAGGATAGTGATAATACTCCCTGAATTTGCAGCAAAAATATTCGGGAGTTATATAATTGGGGGGAGCCTGACGGTGACTGTTTAAGTGAAACATGGAGCAAATTCTTTAAAGAGTTTATTCCACAGACCGATTATGCACAGACAGACGATACCGATTGCGAAATATATTTTGAAAAAGGAGAAAGAGGTGTATTCTGCGAATTATAGGTTCCTGTAAAAAAGGATTAAGTCCAACTGCCAGTTGGGAAATATAATCGCGTTGGATGATTGTTTCTTTTGCAGAGTTGTTGTATTATTAAACTAAGAGAGGCGCTTCTTCAAAAAATATTTTACTGTCATGACCGAAAGGTAAAAGACAGCAGGGGACGTTCCCTGTGCGGGTATACGCTGCAGGATGGTGACAAAGTTGTGGTTATTGCAGACCAAAAAATTCAGAACAAATCATCTGAAATGGTCGGTTCGGTGATGCTGGAAAAAAAGTACTGCACGAAAGTATACTCCATCATAACTGATAAGGATATCAAAAAAGCTATTGACAAAACAGAGAAAATTAGTTATCATTAATAACGGTTAGATAAAGCTAACCTAACAGAATGATTATAGGACAGGAGAAAGCGGATTTCTTGTCTTGGCTCGACGACACAAACTGACGCCGCCGAGCTATAATTTTTAATCTTGAGTTAGTTAAAACTAACTCAAAGCCGGGTTATGGAATAGGAGAGGATAAACGATGTTTTTAGAAATCTGTGATTTGAAAAAAGGATTTGGAAGTGCCTCGAACCGCGTTGAGGTACTACAGGGAATCGACTGTAAGATCGACCGGGGAGAAATCTGCGTCATGCTTGGGCCATCCGGCTCTGGCAAGTCAACGCTGCTAAATATCATTGGCGGAATTGACTCTGCCGACAGCGGGTATATCTGTATCAACGGAGACCGGATGTCGGATCTGTCCGAGAAGCAGATGACATTGTACCGCAGAAAACATTTGGGTTACATTTTCCAGATGTATAATCTGATCCCCAATCTGAATGTGAAGGAAAATATTGAGACTGGCGCTTATCTGAGTGACCGTCCGTTGGATATTGATGAATTGTTAAATAATTTAGGGTTGTACGAACACCGCCATAAACTGCCAAATCAGCTTTCGGGCGGGCAGCAGCAGAGAACCTCGATCGGGCGTGCGATCGTGAAAAATCCGGATATCCTGCTCTGTGATGAGCCGACGGGGGCGTTGGATTACAAGACCTCGAAAGATATTTTGGAGCTGATCGAGAGTTTGAACCAGAAATATGGAAATACCGTTATCATGGTAACGCATAATGACGCCATTCGGAATATGGCAGACCGCGTGATCCGGCTGAGGGACGGTCAGATCCGTAAAGATTATCGGAATGAAACGAAGATCAAGGCAGCCGATCTGGACTGGTAAGAGGAAATGGAGGACACAATATGAAAAATCCATTGAGAAAGCGTCTGGGCAGAAACCTGTGGGGAGAATTTGGAAAATATCTTGCGATCTTTCTATTTATGGCATTTACGATCGCCTTTGTATCCGGTTTTCTGATCGCGGCAAGCAGTATGAAACAGGAGTACGATGAGGCGTTTGACCGTTATAATATCGAAGACGGGCATTTTGTACTGGACGATGAGGCAGAGAAAAAACTGGTTTCTGAGATCGAAGAAGAAAATATACGCATCTATCCGGATTATTATATCGAGAAAAAGGTGACATGGGGCGAGGAGCAGACGGATGGCGGAACACTGCGTCTGTTCCGGAACCGTGAAGAGGTTAATAAAATCTGTATTCTGGAGGGCAGACTGCCGGAGCAGGATGGAGAGGTCGCCTTAGACCGTGTTTATATGCTTAATAACTCACTGAAACAGGAGGATGTCGTCAGCATAGACGGGAAGGAATACCGCATCTGCGGGATCGTGGCATTGTCCGATTACAGTACGATGAGCCAGAATAATAATGATATCATGTTTGATGCTACGAAGTTCGGAGTCGGCGTCATTACAGATCAGCGTTTTGCCGAGATGGGTACGGGAGAGCTGTTTTACAGTTATGCATGGAAATACGATAAAAAGCCGGAGAGTGAGGAGGCGGAAAAAGAGCGGTCGGATGAACTGGCGGAAAAAATATCCGATCAGGCAGGTGGGTATGGATTAGAGCTGAAAGTATTTCTGCCGCAGTATGCGAATAAGGCGATACAGTTTGCGGGGGAGGATATGGGCAGCGACCAGCCGATGATAATCTGCCTGTTGTATGTTTTGATTTTGATCATGGCGTTTGTTTTTGCAGTTACGATTGGGCATACGATTGGCAAAGAAGCCGGGGTGATCGGTACGTTGAGGGCGTCCGGCTACACGAAGGGAGAAATCTTGCGCCATTATATGGCGCCCCCGTTGTTGGTTGCCCTGATGGCTGCGGTCACAGGCAATATACTTGGTTATACTTTGATGGTAGATATGATGGCAGATCTTTACATGGGCAGTTACAGCGTAACAACTTTTTCTGCCAGATTTAATGCGTATGCGTTTGTTCTTACAACAGTAGTTCCGATGCTTTTGATGTTTTGCATTACCGGCATATCCATCAGCAGAAAGCTTCAGTTGTCGCCTTTGCGTTTTCTGCGTCACGATCTGGCGCGGAGCAGAAGGAAAAAAGCGATAAAATTACCGCACTTTACTTTTTTGACCCGGTTCCGTCTCCGCATTATCATCCAGAATGCTGCCGGATATGGAATCTTGTTTGTAGGGATTTTGTTTGCGAATCTGATTTTGATGTTCGGTATGATCATGACACCGATCCTCAATGGGTATTCGGAAGATGCCTTGCAGTATAAGCCTGCCAATTACCAGTATATTTTGAAGACAGCGAAAGAGTTAGATGAGGACGTGGCAGAAAAATACTGCGTAACGTCTTTAAAGATGCAGGATTCTTATTATGATGAGGAAGAGATCAATGTATACGGCTTGATTGAAAACAGCCGGTATTTTGATATCGAGCTTCCGGAAGAGGGCGTGGTCATTACGTCTGATTTTGCCAAAAAGTACCGGGTGTCAGAGGGAGATATCATCAATCTTAGAGAGGATTATGGCAGGAAAATCTATGCGTTCCGTGTGGAGGGGATTTATGAGTATCCGACCTGTCTGGGGATTTATATGACCCAAGAATACTACAATCAGGTGTTTGAAGAAGAGATCATACAGCAGATGGGGGCAATGGGATGGCTTGATAAGGCGCTGAATGAAATGTCTGGTTCGGACGGGACTGCTTATTTTAACGGATATTTCTCGGATGAGGAATTATTGGGAAGCCACTTGCAGGAGGATGACATTGCCAGTGTGATCACAGATGATGATCTGGTCAAGCTGTCCCGCCAGATGGATAAGTCAATGGGCGGTATGTTTGAAATGGTCAAAGTATTTGCGATTTTGCTTTTTGCTCTGCTGCTCTGGCTGTTGACCAAGATTATTTTGGAAAAAAATGTAATTTCCATTTCGATGGTAAAAATACTTGGGTATCAGGATAAAGAGATTGCCGGCCTGTATCTGGCGGCGTCCATTCAGGTTGTGATTCTTTCGGCAGTGCTGTCACTGCTGATCAATACCGGATTGTTTCATATTATTCTCATTGTGTTGCTCAAAGGATTTGGCGGTTGGTTCAATCTGAGGATCAGTAACGGGCTGTACCTGCTCATGTTTGTAATGATGGTATTGACGTATCTGGTAGTTGCGGCTGCCCAATTTATCAAAATCCGCCGTATTCCGATGGACGAGGCGTTAAAAAATGTAGAATAGGAACCAAGCAGCATGTAGACATCCGGATCGCAGGAGATCAAATCCTGTTTATCCGGGTGTTTTTATGTTATCAAAAATATATTAAAAAAAGTGAATTTATTACTTGACAGATAAAGGGAATAGGTGTACACTAACTGTATCAATCAGAATGATACAGTTAGTACGGTTAGTACAGATGACACAGTATAAACGGAACACTGGCAGCAGGGAGGTGATGATTTGATACAAATAAGTCCAATGAGTAACCAGCCCATTTTTGAACAGATTATTTCCCAAGTAAAGCTTGCTGTTTTGAAAGGGTATTTAAAGCCGGGAGACAGTATGCCCTCCGTGCGGAAGCTGGCGCTGCAGCTTTCCGTGACGCCGGGAACAGTGGCGAAAGCCTACAATGAACTGGAGCATCAAGGGGTCATTGTTACGATCCGGGGAAAAGGAGCTTATATCGCAGAAGAAAATGAGAATAAGCCGAACCGGGCACAGTTGGAGAAGGGGTTTACTGCATTCCGGCAGGCATGTATGGAACTGATCTATATGGGAGTTTCGAAAAAAGAAATGCAGGAGGAACTGGATAAGCTGTATGGCAGTGTGAGCCGGTAAAAGAACTGCGAAAAGCTTTGTAAAAGTGATAGTGGAATGGAGGAAGAATATGATAGAAGTAAAAAATGTGACGAAGGCGTATAACAAGGGGGAAAAGCCGGCGGTCGAAGACATATCGTTTGAAGTGCAGCCGGGCAAGATTCATGGACTGATCGGCCCGAATGGTTCCGGAAAGACGACGCTGATCAAGTGTATCACTGGAATCCTGATGCCAGATCAGGGAGAGATCCGGATCGATGGGGAAAATGTATACGACAATCCACAGGTCAAGAAAAAGATCGGATATGTGGCGGATAACTGCAATTATTTTCCCAAATACAAAGTAAAAGCGATGGTAGATTTTTATGAAGGCATGTATGAAGAGTTTGACCGCGAAGAGTTCCGGAAGCTGAATGAGATCTTTGAGATCCCGCTTGGACAAAAGATCGGGCATCTCTCGAAGGGGCAGAAGATGCGGGTGTCATTTATGCTCAATATGGCGATGAGGCCGGAAGTGATCGTGATGGATGAGCCGACCTCCGGACTGGATGCCATAGCAAAGGCTGACTTGCTCGAGCAGATCGTAACCAAAGTAGAATACGACGAAGCGGCGGTCATCATTTCCACGCATCACCTGTATGAATTGGAAAAAGTGTGCGATACGGTCACAATGTTAAATACAGGAGGCGTACATTATCAGGGAGAGTTAGACAGTGTAAAAGAGCAGATTGGGAAATATCAGGTCGTATTTAAAGACAGTGTACCGGAGGGCGTACTGGAGGATAAGCGGATCGTCAATTATTCCAACATCGGGAGTGTGTACACATTTTTGTGGGACAGAGGGCTTTCGCCGGCAAGTGATGAAACAGAAGCTGACACCGATGATGCGATTGCATTCTTTACGGAAAAAGGGGCAGATTTGGCGGAAAAGACCGAGATTTCCTTAGAAGAGTTGTTTATTTATTCAAATAGAAGGAGGAGGAAAAAATGAGCCGAGCAGAGATAACTTATACGAAGCGGGAAATAAAGAAAGTGCTGCCCGTCCTGATCGTAGGGGTGTTATATACGATTTACATGTTTGTCTTGCTTTTTTTCAGACTGAGGGACGTCTGTCTTAATGGCTATCTGGCATTTTCATTTCCAAATTATTTTCAAATTTCGGAATTGGGAGACGTTTTTATGTATTGGTGGGATGCTTGTGCCGACGAATTTCACGTCTATGTGATCATTTTTATGGAAATGTTTCTCATACGCCGGATCTTTTATCAGGAAAACCGGGCGGGGATTTCGGATTTTTTGCGGACGCTTCCGGTCAAAGAGTGGAAGAAGACGTGGATCAAGGCAGGAGTCGGGGAAGCGACGATCGTGGTCTTTTGTCTCATACATGGACTGGCGGCATGTGCTGTAAATTCCGTCTATGACAAACCGATCCACGAGATCACCAGTATGATCCCGGGCGGTGTGACAGGGGCAAATACCTATTTTATGATCTGGAAGACGATATTCCTTATGTTTGTGGGCATGAGTGTTATGTTTTTTATATTGTTTGCAGCGCAGCTTTACATCCACAACATGGTAGCGGCTTATCTTATAGGGGCAGGCGTATTGGCTACTCCGCTCTATATCACGACGATATATTGGTCGCTCTATGAAGATGCCCGGCATCTTGGGATCGGGAACATTCCGGCTAGTATGCTGATGCCATTTCCAGTTTTTGACATGAAAGATGTGGCGGCTGATATGGATACGGTGTCTATGGCGAGCCATGTCGCCTATTGGGATGGGTATTCCGGTAAACTCCTGTTTTTGTTCCTGTTTCTTATAATAGCGATTGCAGTTATTTTGCTTGCCCTGAAAAAGCGATGGAACGTGTGGGAATCAAATAATGCGGTCGTCAATTCAAGGGCAGTCATGCAGTTTATCTTCTCAGGGATTTCGATCTGCTTTGGGACGATGGTCGTGATGCTGTTCGATGATATGCTGCCGGTATCGGGATTTGAGGAGTTTATATTCTGGCTGTTCAGTGTGGCTGTGGCGGGAGTTATATTACTGATCTTAAATGTGGTCGTCGCTGTGATGGAGAGGAAAGGAAAAGATAGGAGGAAGGCAGGATGAAAAATGAGAGATTTCAGACATTGATCGCGATCCTTCTTGTGCCGGTGCTTCTTGCCGGGATCGTGGCATTTTGTAAATTGGAGGTTAAGAAAGGAAAAGATAGGAGGAAGGCAGGATGAAAAATGAGAGATTTCAGACATTGATCGCGATCCTTCTTGTGCCGGTGCTTTTGGCAGGGATTGTAGCATTTTGCAAATTGGAAGTTCAGACGGCAACAAGGAGTGGTACGTGGAAATATCCGGAACGCTACGACTATGACGAGAGTGATGTGGCAGTGTCCGATACACTAGAGGCACAGGGCTATACACTTTACCAACCGGTTCCGGAGCAGATCAAGAACCTTCATGAACAAAGGCTTTTTAAAGAAAGTGTAACTGTCGAGAACCGCGGGGGTGAGATGGATATCGACGAAGAGCCAGACGAGGACATCGACGGAGACATTGACGAGGACATTGATGACGAAGAAGAGGTAGAAATATCTCTGGAAAAACTGGAAAACGGGCAGGTGTTGAAAGAGTTTAACACCACACTCGTCGGATGCGCAGATGACAAGATCTGTCTGTCGGCAGAACTTTCTTTTGATCAGGGAAATAGCAGTTTTGCCCCGGGGGAACTGGCAGAGATCGAGGCATGTGGTTTCCCGGGATTTGCAGATAAGATGCAGGAGATCGCCAAACTGGTAATACAGAACGAAGAAGAGTGTGGCGACGATATATGGGAGTATGGTGAATATTTTCATTATTACAACCGCGGAGTTGAATTTTCTGTCCGGCGCGCCAGTGCAAATTCGTTTACGCTTATGGCATGGATTAGCGTGACATCCTGCTATGGCCCGGCAAAATATCAGGAATTTATACAGAATGTGACCGAGGATGGGGAGTATTTCCTATATTCTACATGTGTAGGCGCAGAAACCGATGTGATCACCTTCTGTAAAAACAACACATTTTCCTGTGCCTCCAGAGCAATGACAGAAAAGTGCAAAAATGCGTGTGATGATAAAAAGATTACCTGCATGTTCCGGGATGGAAAACTGTATGATTATTATGTGGCAGCGTGTGGAAACGAACTGAAACTTGACGAGGCAGATCAGGCATTTTTCGACACGTATACCAAAGGGCTCGGGAAAACGCTTTCACAAAAGGCATCGATGTTTAGGGAGGGAATTTACCGGGTGTACCGGACGAAATGACCGGCTGTACTGGCACCGTCAGGTTAGCTTAAAAGAGATAAATTCAAAGCAAAAAAGGATGTCGCCCTGCGGTCTTTCGACCGCAGGGCGACATCTCCTACATTAAAAAAACATTGGGAAACAAATGCGGATGGTGGGACTTGAACCCACACGAGGTCGCCCCCGCAAGATTTTGAGTCTTGTGCGTCTGCCATTCCGCCACATCCGCATAGGCGAAAAGGAATCCGATTCCTTCACAACACTCAATATATTATCATTCTTTTTTTTCCTTGTCAATCTATTTTGAAAATTATTCCTAGAAATGCAAAGGAAAAGACATGTTCCGGTTCTATGCGCCGCTGTACTCCATATAGTCAAACGCCGCCCATGTATGGCTTTCTTTTCCGTTTGAAGTCGCATAGATACCCATTGTATTTCCGACAAAACCGCCGGCGGCATCGGTACACAAAATGCGGCCATCGATCTGGTCTGCGATCGTCGTAAATGTCTTGCCATCCGTGCTGTAGCAGAACGACAGATCTTGTCCGTCCGCCTCCAATCTTAAGATCAGAGTTGTATATTTCTGATCAAGTGTGGCGGTCTGAAGTGTTTCCATCGCTCCGTTTTTCGTCCGGATCACAGAAAGCGAAAAAACATTTCCGTCTGTGCCGAGAAGGCACTGGTAGTTGTATCCCTCGCTCTGGAAGATGGCGATGCCCGCCTGCTCATCCGTAGAAGCCGGAGCAAATTCCAGTGAGGTCTCAAACCGGAACGAAAAATCGGTCTGCCGCACACAGACATAACTTGGGTTTCCTTTCGAGGACAGAATGTCCTGCCCGCATTTCATGGAAAGAAATCCTTTTTTGTCCGTGAGGGAGTAGTTTTCGCATACCGGATTTCTCAGATACATAACGTGTGGCGGAAGCTCTTCTTCGTTAAAATCTTCCCTGCCCGGGACTTTTTTCACAAGAGATAATGGGAGATCAGGCGCTTTTACCGTATCCTCGATGATCCCTTTTCCCGGATTAACCACCGGCCAGCCATTTTCCCACACAAAAGGCACAAGAAAGGTTTCCCTTCCCAGATTCCGGTAATAACCGCCATACGGACGGGAGGCTAAAAGTACCATCCACCACTCACCGTTTTTTGTCTCCACGATATCGGGATGTCCGACATTTACGATCGGGTAAGAGAAGCCGAGGTGGCGGTGCGTCATGATCGGGTTGCCCGGATATCCCTCAAACGGTTCGGTCAGGCTCTTACTCCTTGCGATAGAAATCGCATGGTTATGACCGGTTCCTGCCTCGGAGATCATAAGATAATACCAACCGTCCTTCTTATATATATGCGGCCCCTCCGGCCACTCAACATGACGGAGCGCACCGTGCCACGCCGGATAGCTTTCGCCGGTCAGCTTCATTGTGCCAAGGTCAAGCTCTTGGATATAGATTTCATTGTCGCCAAAATATCTT
This sequence comes from Roseburia sp., assembly GCA_023664685.1. Lineage (GTDB taxonomy): Bacteria > Bacillota > Clostridia > Lachnospirales > Lachnospiraceae > Eubacterium_F. The sequence goes on from JAMPFC010000017.1 coordinate 17,974, forward strand.
GCCCCTTCCCGCCTCGGCTTCGTTCCGCAGTAGTAGCATTTTCCGTCGTCATCGAAAAACAGGGAGGGATCGATCCCCTCTGAGCCAAGCGGATATGGGTCTGACCACGGGCCTGCCGGGTCAGTCGCAGTGACGATAAAATTGCCGGTCTCTGCGCTTACGTTTGTCGTGATCATATAAAAGGTACCGTCGTGGTAACGTAACGTCGGGGCAAAGATCCCCTCACTTACGCCGGCGCCATCCAACGGAAGCTGGGACGGCCTGTCCAGAATGTTTCCGATCTGCTCCCAATGGATCAGATCCCTGCTGTGGAAGATCGGAACTCCCGGGAAATAAGCAAAGGTAGAGGTGACGAGATAGTAGTCGTCCCCGACCCTGCAGATGGAGGGGTCTGGATAAAATCCCGGTAAGACAGGATTTGGATAAACCAACTGATTTTTCATAGTATTGTCTCCTTTAAAATTGGTTGATGTGTATAAAAAAGTATAAAATTATTTTAATATAGTCTGGGTATAAAGTAAATAGCGAACATAAAATTAAAAAAAAGTGTTCATTTTTTAGTCATATTTCATAAAAAAAGTGTTTAAAACTATAGACATGTCACAAAAAGAATGATATACTTATTTACAAACTGTATGCAAAATATACAAAGAATTCAAAAGATGCGTTTCGGGAAAAGGTTCTTTTTTGTGCGAAACGCATAAAAAGAGAAAGGAAAGGAGATTGCGACAACTATGTCAAAGTTGATGAAGAAAAAAGGCTTGCGGACATTCCTGATCGTGGTGGTAGTAATAGCAGCACTGGTCGCATTTTTCAAGATAAAGGGATCTTCTGTAAGCGACAACTCCGACAAGTATGAAGGCGAGGATCTGGAGGCGGCTGAGCAGGATTATGGCCGTGAAGACCGGTATGCCCTGTACAAGACGGCACATGGGGATTCGATGCCAGAGGGCGAGGGAAATACTTACAAAGTAGATGTTTTTAATTATAAAAACAGCGATGGCGCTTCTAAGCGAAGCGGTGTAGGCCCGTCCGGTGATCAGACCGATGCTCTCCAGATCAAAGAAGAGGGGTATGCGGAGTTTGAATTTAATGTAAACACAGCGGGATATTATAATATTCTGGTAGAGTATTATCCGACGACGGATGAGGATGACCGCGGGGTTGACATTGAGACCAAAGTCGAGATCAATGGTTCCGTACCGTTTTCCGGAGCGGATGCGATCGCATTCCGGCGTGTGTACACCGATGAGGGCGAGATCAAGACCGACAATCAGGGAAATGAGATTCGTCCGACGCAGGTCGAGGATCCGAACCGTACTTGGATCCGTTCTTATATGGAGGACTCCACAGGATACGAACTGGAACCGTACAAATTCTATTTTGAAAAGGGAAAGAATACGATCCGGCTCACCAGTGTCAATGAAAAACTTGTCCTGCGTAATCTGATCGTTCAAAACCAGAAAGCTACTCCGGACTATGAGGGATATGCAGCAGCAAATGCAGGGGCGGCAAATAACGTGGCTTCTGACTATCTCCAGAAGGTTCAGGGAGAGACCGCAGTGCGGCGTTCCTCACCATCTCTGTATGCGACATATGACAGAACATCAAGCGATACGGAGTATGAGGATAAAGACGGAAATGTAACACAGAGCAATACCGAGAAACAGGTTTTGGACATGACCGGCGGACAGAACTGGAAAGTGCCAAACGACTGGATTGAATGGGATATCGAGGTGCCGGAGGAAGGCGATTATATCATCGGCATCAAGGGTCGTCAGGGATACAACCGTGGATACATCGCCAACCGTTCCCTGTACATTGACGGTGAGATTCCATTCAAAGAGGTTTCCGAAATTCAGTTTACATACAGCAACGTGTGGGAGATGAAATGTCTCCAGAACGAGCAGGGAGAGGCGTACAAATTCCATTTAACAAAAGGAAAGCATACGATCCGCCTGAAAAACGCTCTGGGCCAGTTGGGAGATTATCTTCAGGAGTTGACGGACAGCGTGTTTAATATGAACCAGATGTACCGCCAGATCCTTGTACTGACCGGAACAGAGCCGGATGAGTACCGTGACTACCAGATCGATACGGTATATCCGGAAGTCATGAAGGCAATGGACATCGAGTCAAAACGACTTTACAAACTCGTAGATGAGGTGGTTGCTTATACGGGTGAGAAGGGCGGAGAGATTTCGGTTGCCCAGACACTGGCACGTCAGCTTGAGACATTTGTAGAAAGACCGGATAAGATTCCGGGGATGTTCTCGAACTTTAAAGAAAATATCAGTTCCCTTGGAACTTCGATCAATAACCTGAGCGGGGCTTCGATGGATATTGACTATATCGCACTTGCGGGAGCAGAAGATCAGCTTCCGGAAGTAAACGAAACCGGATTTAATAAACTGGTACACGAGTGTGTCCTGTTTGTTAATTCATTCCGTGCAGATTCCTCTGCACTTGGTAACGTATATGATTCCGACGATCCGGACGTGATTGATGTGTGGATCACAGCAGGGCGTGACCAGAGTAATATCTTAAAAAGCATGGTTGACCAGATGTTTACCCCGAAGTCGGGAATCAAAGTAAATGTCAAGCTGATCGATGCGGCGGCAGGAGCGAATACCGTTTCCTCCTCCACAGCGGCGATCAATGCCATGCTTCCGGCGGTTATCTCCGGATTCGGTCCGGATGTGGCGCTGAACATCACCCAGACAGAGCCGGTAAACTATGCACTGCGTAATGCGGTCGTGGATCTGAAAGCGAAGTTTGGAAATGAAGTGGATGAGGTGCTTTCCGAGTACAATCCGAGTTCGTATGAGGCTTACAAGTTCAATGGTGGACTGTTTGCCCTGCCGGAGACGGAGAACTACAACGTTATGTTCTACCGTACCGACATCATGGAAGAACTTGGAATCGATGTAAGCACAGTAAATACATGGGACGATGTGATCAAGATCCTTCCGGTTCTGCAGAAGAACAATATGTCCTTTGCAGTTCCTTCGGTAGAGCGTAAGATCAACAACATGTCGAACCCTGACTTAGCAAACTACTATGCACAGTTGTACCAGAGAGGCGGAACTCTTTACGATGAAGACGGAAAAGAGACGACGATCGACAGTACAGCCGGTATTGAGGCATTTGAGTTCTATACCAAACTCTTTACCAATTATAAACTGACAAAGCAGTACGACTTTGCGAACCGTTTCCGAAGCGGTGAGATGCCGATCGGTGTAGCGGATTACAGTACATTTAATACACTTGCTGTCTTTGCTCCGGAGATCAAAGGTCTTTGGGATTTCGGACTGATGCCGGGCATGAAGCAGGAAGATGGAACGATCAACCGTGCAACCCAGTCATGGGGAACCTGTTCCATGATGCTTCGCGGAGCAGAAGAGCGTGGCAAGACAGATAAGGCATGGGAGTTCATGAAATGGTGGGCAAGTTCCGAGACACAGGCTACATACGCCAGCGAGTTAGAGGCGGTTATGGGTGCTGCGGCTCGTTATGCGACAGCAAACAAGAACACCTTTGAGACACTGTCATGGAGCGGCAAGGAGTCAGAAGCCCTGAAAAACCAGTGGCAGTATGCATTTGGTTTACCGCAGGTTGCCGGCGGATATTATACAGAGCGCCATATTACGAATGCGATCCGTAAAGTGATCAATGACAACGAGGATCCGAGAGAGACCCTTCTGGATTATCGAAATGACATTGATGACGAGCTTACGGAAAAACGACAGGAGTTTGGTCTGCCTACGAAAGAGGACGACGAGGGCGCAACAAATGAAAGCGAGAAAGGAGAGTAAGTATGAATTTTCTGGGGAAATATATGCAGATTAAAAAGCGGAATGCCGGAATTGCTTGGAAAAAGGCAAAGGCTTCCAAGACATGTTATTTGTTTCTGCTTCCTTATGCGATTTTCTTCCTAGCGTTTTACATTTTGCCGGTATTGATGTCGATCTTTTACAGCTTTACCTACTATAACGTTTTGGAACCTGCGCAGTTTATTGGTTTTGACAACTACATCAATCTGTTTCTTTCAGATGACGTATTTTTGATCGCGGTGAAGAATACATTCCTTCTGGCAGCGATCACAGGCCCGCTTGGTTACGTTATGGCATTTCTCTTTGCATGGTTTATCAACGAGCTGCCAAGATACATACGTGCCTTCGCGGTTATGATCTTTTACGCACCGACGATTGCCGGTCAGGCATATCTTGTATGGTCGATCCTCTTTAGTGGAGACGCTTATGGATATGTCAATGGTTTCCTCATCAAGTTTGGTATCATCAGTGAGCCGATCCTATGGTTCACCGATCCAAAGTATATGATGAATGTCGTGATCGTCGTCGTACTCTGGATGAGTCTTGGTAACGGATTCCTTTCCTTCGTAGCCGGACTTCAGGGTATTGATGCTTCACAGTTTGAGGCCGGATATGTGGACGGTGTGAAGAACCGTTGGCAGGAATTGTGGTACATTACACTTCCTAATATGAAACCGATGTTGCTGTTCGGTGCCGTTATGGCGATTACACAGTCCTTTGGTGTGGCTGACCAGACGATGGCGCTCTGTGGATATCCGAGTACGGATTATGCGGCGCGTACCGTTGTTACCCACCTGATCGACTATGGTACAACGCGATTCGAGATGGGATATGCTTCCGCGATTGCGACCGTGCTGTTTTTGGTCATGATCTTGTGTAACAAAGCGATAAGGGCATTGCTCAACAAGGTTGGAACCTGATAGGAGGTAGTGTAGAGATGAAAATTTTTAAACTCAAAAAAAGAAAACCAAACCGTTCGATAGGCGGTGATATTGGTATTTATATAATGTTGATCTTGTTTGGTTTATTCTTTGCGTTACCTCTTGTGTATAACGTAAGTAATGCGTTTAAACCATTGGATGAGATTTATCTCTATCCGCCAAGATTTTTGGTGAAAAACCCGACTACAAACAACTTTCAGGATTTGCTTGTTGTCATGTCAAGTTCCTATGTACCATTTACCCGTTATGTGTTCAATACGGTGCTGACTACGTTCGTAGGTACATTCGGACACCTGATCGTCGGATCAATGGCAGCTTACGTACTGGCAAAATATGAGTTTCCGGGAAGCAAAGGCTTCTTCAGTATGTGCCAGACAGCCCTTATGTTCAATACATATGTGCTTCAGATCCCGACGTATCTGATCATGACAAAACTCGGATGGGTAGATACCTATATGGCGCTGATCGTGCCGGCGTTTGCACTTCCGATGGGACTCTTCCTGATGAAGCAGTTTATGGAACAGATTCCGGATGCGCTCATTGAGGCGGCGAAGATCGATGGTGCAAAAGAGGGAAGAATCTTTTTGCAGATCGTTATGCCAAACGTAAAACCGGCATGGCTGACTGTGACGATCTTTTCCGTACAGGCATTGTGGAATGCAAAGGGACAGATTTATATTTATTCTGAGGAATACAAGATGCTGCCTTATGCACTGCAGCAGATCATGAGTGCCGGAGTTGCCCGTGCCGGAGTCGGTGGTGCAGCGACACTGGTTGTCATGCTTGTACCGGTTCTGATATTTGTTATGGCACAGAGTAACATTTTGGAGACAATGGCAAGCTCAGGTATTAAAGACTGATGAAGGAGGATGAGAAATGAAAGTATGTAAGAAATTTACTTCCGTGTTGGTTCTGTTACTGACAGCATCCGTCCTTTTTGGAAGTGCAGATGTTGGGGCGACAAGCTCAGACGGCAATCACTATACATATACGTATGATTGCTGGGGATATGACAGGGAATCACCGGACGCATATTCGGTAACGCGTACGATCACCGGTTCCGACTTTGAATGCGGAAACTTTGTGGATCCGCAGGGACTGTACGTACGCGGAAAAGATATGTACGTGGCGGATACAGGAAAGAACAGGATTGTCAAACTGACATATGACAATGACCGCTTTACGTTTATCAAGGAAGTAAACAGCTTTGACAACAACGGAACAGCGGATGCGCTCAGTAAGCCACAGGATGTTTTCGTGGATGATGACGGAAATATGTATATTGCCGACACCGGCAATATGAGGATCGTTCATCTGGATCCGAATGGAAAACTTGTGAAGATCATCACAAGGCCGGATGACGAGACGGTAGACCAGAAGACGGATTTTCTTCCGCAAAAACTCGTAGTTGACAGTTCAAACCGTATTTTTACACAGGTTCAGAACGTAAACAAAGGGTTTATGGAATTTGCAAGCGACGGTTCTTTTACCGGATTTGTAGGAGCGAGCAAGGTTACTTACAATTTTCTTCAGTATCTGTGGAAAATGATAGCGACAAAAGAGCAGAGAGAGCGTATGGAATTGTTCGTACCGACGGAGTACAGTAATCTCTGTCTTGATTCCGAAGGGTTCATTTATGCGACGATCGCGATCGCCGGGGATGAGGATACGAATCCTGAGACTGCCCAGCCGATCCGTAAGCTGAACGCAAAAGGAACGGATATCCTTGTTAGGAACGGATACGAGGAACCATATGGAGATCTTTGGTGGACAGGAAGCGGCGAGTTGAGCGGAGCGTCCAAACTGGTAGATATCACATGCCTTGACAACGACGTATACTATGCGCTTGACAACACGAGAGGGCGTGTGTTCGCTTATGATTTCCAAGGAAATATGCTCTATGCTTTTGGTGGACATGGATATAAAGCAGGATACTTTATCAATCCTTGTGCGATCGAAGATCTGGGCGATACGCTTGTGGTTATGGATGAGAATCTTGGTTCGATCACACAGTTTACTCTTACAGAGTATGGAAAATATATCAACGAAGGGCTTAGTGAATACAAACTCGGCCATTATGACGAATCGGCTGCGATCTGGCAGAAGGTTCTCAAATTGAATGGAAACTATGACCAAGCTTATATCGGAATCGGGCGTGCTTATATGAGACAGGATAAGTACACGGAGGCGATGGAATATTTTGAGTTAAAACTGGATAAGACGAATTATTCAAAAGCCTTTAAGTTCTGGCGTAAAGAGTGGTTTGAGGACAATATCGGAATCATCATTACGGTTCTGGTGATCCTTGTTGTCTTAGGATATGGGTATGGATTCATAAGAAAGATCAGAAAGGAGGTAGAGAAAGGATGAGCATAAAAGAACGGCTTCTCGATAAAGAAAGATGGGCCTCCTATGGACGGTCTTTGCGATATTCCCTGCACTGTATTGTCCGCCCCTTTGATGGTTTCTGGGATCTGACCCATGAAAAAAGAGGATCGGTTGCTGCGGCGAATACGATCGTTATCCTTGTATTGATCACAAGACTGCTCCATCTTGGATTTACGAGTTTCATATTTTATCCGGTAAACTGGAGAACAGTAAACCTTCTGATGGAAATCCTGTCGTTTTTAGTGCCGTTTGTTGTCTACTGTGTGGCAAACTGGTGTCTTACGACTTTGTTTGAAGGAAAGGGTACTTTAAAGGATATTTATATGGGTACGGCATATGCCATGACCCCATATGTACTGATCCAGCTTCCCCTGATCCTTTTGAGTAATGTAGTGACGGAGGAGGAAGGTGCATTTTATACATACTTCGGATATTTTTCAATCATCTGGTGCGGCCTTCTGATCGTGGCATCCGTTATGATGATCCATGACTTCCTTTTGGGAAAAGCGTTTGCGTCGCTTGTTTTCTCGGCGGTCGGAATGTTGGTCATCGTGTTCCTGTTGGTACTATTCTTTAGTTTGATCAGTGATGGTTTCTCTTACTTCTATTCTTTGTATAAAGAAATCATTTACCGGTTCTATTAAGTGGAAGGAGGGCAATGGTCAGAATGAAAAAGAAATTTTATTTACTCTTAGTTGCTGCGATCGCTTCCATGTTTGCACTGGCAGGCTGTGGGGAATCTACCACAGGCTACAAAGAACTTACTGCATATACGAATGAAGACAGTAAGACGGAAACGATCAGTAACAGCGCATTGGAGCTGACAGTCGACAAGGACTCGTCCACGTTCGTTTTGGAGGACAAAGCGCATGGAAAAGTTTATCGGTCGAATCCGACGCCGGAGGACATCGAAAAGTATGCAAATGCAAAAGGTCAGCTTAAAGATGTACTGAATGCAACGATGGTGCTTACGTATTCAAACAGTACGAATACCCAGAAGGAGATCAACAACTACAATGCTTCGATCGCCGATGGGAACTACCGGATCGAGAAAGTAAGCGAAACAGAGATTGACGTTTATTATACGGTCGGTGATGTGGAAAAATTATTTGTTTGTCCGCTCGTGATCAAAGAATCCAAGATGAAAAAATATTTGGATCAGATGTCAGAGACAGACCAGAAAGTCGTAACACGTAATTATCTTCTCTACGATTACGAGGATTTGTCTGAGTCGGATGATGATACGGAATTGCAGCAGGCGCTTGCGCTGTTCCCGGATCTGAAGGATGAGCCGATTTATTACCTTAGTGAAAAGATCACGGACTCAAAGGCGAAAGGCCTTGAGGAGATTTTTGTAGAACTCGGCTACACCGAGGAAGAGAGGAATAAGGACAGCGAGTCATACAACGTATCGCGAAACAGCGGGAAACCGATTTTCGATATCGTTATCCAGTATATTTTAGAGGATGGGGAACTTGTTGTTAAGGTTCCGATGGAAAAGATCGAGTACAATCCGGATTATCCGATCGTCGAGCTTTCCGTACTTCCTTATATGGGAGCAGGAAGCTCACAGGATAAAGGATTTGTCCTTGTGCCGGATGGCATGGGTGGGATCATTAACTTCAACAATGGAAAAACAGGCCAGCAGACTTACCTGAGTGAGATGTATGGCTGGGATTATGGAATCAGCCGGAAGATGGTAGTGGATGAGTCCAGATCCGCATTCCCGGTATTTGCAGTTTCCAATGAGACGGTTGGCGGCTCTTTCGTCTGCATCTCGGAAGAGGGAAGCTCCTACTCAAGCGTAAAAGCAGATATCGCCGGAAAAGAGAATGGTTACAATTACGGACGTTTTGTATATAAGATGGTTCATGGCGAGGATATGGATATTTCCAAAAAATCCGATACGACAGTCCGTTCGTATGAGGAGAGCCTCCCGAAAGAGAACCTGACACAGCGCTACATATTCTCAGACAAAATGGATTATGTAAGCATGGCACAGGATTACCGGGATTACATGATGAAACGGTATCCGGAGCTGACGAAGAAAGAAGATGCGACAGTTCCGATGGCAGTCGAGATGATCGGTGCGGTGGATAACGTAGAACATATTCTCGGATATCCGGTCACACGTTCCCAAGCGCTTACGACATATTCTCAGGCGGAGGATATCCTGAAGCAACTGAAAGCGGCGGGTGTGGAGAGCCTGAGTGCAAAATACACAGGCTGGTTCAATACCGGTGTAAACCAGAAATCAGCGGCGAAGGTAAAACTGGTCGGAAGACTTGGTGGCAAATCAGATCTTAAGAGCCTTGCGGCGTATGCCAGCGGTACAGGCGGTCTGGATCTGTTCCTCAATGGAAAGTTCATGTATGTCATGAAGGATAAGCTGTTTGACGGGTTTGGCGTAAACAGACATGCGGCGAAGTTTGTAAGCCGTGAAATCTGTGAGCTGTATACACTGGATCCGATCGTATACCAGACGAACGAAGAGTATGTTCTTTGTGATCTGTATTACCTTGTAAAACCGTCATATACGATCAAAAATATCGACAGTTATCTTTCCAGTATTTCTTCATACGGTGTGACAAACATCGGTTTTGAGGATATCGGAAATACACTGGCAGGAGATTACAATCCAAAAGACAGGGTGTCAAGAGAAGCATCCATGAATATGCAGGCAGATAAGATGAAGTCACTGAAAGAGAGTGGAAACAAGGTGATGACGACGTCTGGTAACCAGTATGCGGTTCCGTATTCGGATTATATAACGGATATGGATATCGATACAAGGGCAGTCAATATCATTGATGAGTCCGTACCATTTTACCAGATCGCTCTCCACGGTCTTGTGAACTACTCAGGAAGTGCGATCAATCTTTCCGAAGACCAGACAGACATGATCCTCAAATCTGCTGAGACCGGAGCTGGCTTGTATTACACATTTATCAATGCAGCGACGAGCGTGCTTCAGGATGGCGAGTACACCCAGTACTATGCATGTAACTTTACGGACTGGAAAGATTCCGCAGTGGAACTTTATAATGACTTTAATTCAAAGCTCGGCGATGTGTATAACCAGTACATCGTTGGACATGAAAAACTTGCAAATGGCGTTTACAAAACGACATATGAAAATGGAAAAGCTGTTGTCGTAAATTATAATTATGCAGATTATGATTATGAAGGGACGACAGTTCCACAGAGAGACTTTGTGACACTTAAGACAGGAGGTGGACAATAAATGAAACGACAAAGAAAGAAAAAGACACTTGCGTTTAAGAATGCAGTAGCAGGATACTTGTTTATTGCTCCATTTATCATTGGTTTTATCCTGTTTATGGTTGTTCCGTTGGGACAGTCGCTTATGATGACCCTTAATGAAGTAAAACCGATGTCAGATGGTACCGGGTTCAGCATGGAGTGGGTCGGGATCAAAAACTTCAAAGATGCATTTATGGTGGATGCAGATTTTGTACCGGCTCTGGTCGGTGAGCTTGTCAAGATGGTTGTCAATACTCCGGCGACCCTGATCTTCAGTTTCTTTATTGCACTGTTACTGAATCAGAACTTTAAAGGAAGAGGCGCAGTGCGTGCGATCTTCTTCCTGCCGGTTATTCTTTCTTCCGGTGTGATCGTGGGTCTTGAGTACAACAATGCACTTTTAAATGATATGAAGGATGTGATTTCCGAAACCTCCAACGACGCCAGTGTGACAGCGGTGTTAGAGGAGATACTGGTCACCTCGGGCGGAGGCCCGATGGCAAGGATGTTCCAGTATGTATTTGATATCATCAATAAAGTATATGATATTGCGATCGCATCTGGTATCCAGATCATTATGTTCCTGTCGGCTTTGCAGACGATTTCACCAAGTATGTTTGAGGCTGCAAAGATCGAGGGCTGTACTGCATGGGAGAGTTTCTGGAAGATTACCTTCCCTATGGTCAGTTCGATGATACTCGTAAACGTAATATATACCGTAATCGACTTCTTCTTAAAGACAGATAATACGGTCATGACGAAGATTTCCGAAGAGGTAGGAAAGATGAATTATGGATTTAGTTCGGCGATATCATGGGTATATTTCCTATGCGTTATTGTAATACTTGGTATTGTTTCGCTGATTATATCTAAGAGGGTGTATTATTATGAATAAAAAGAATAAATTTAAAACCTTTATCGAACGAAACAAAAAATCCAACGGGTACTTATTGAGGAAAGTTTCTTTTAATGTTTTTTACAAGATTGTACGCGCAGTATTGTTGTTTGGATTGTGTTTCATGATTCTGCAGCCGCTGTTGAATAAAGTTTCATTGAGTTTCATGGAAGAAAAAGACTTATATGATTCTACGATCGTGGCCATACCGCGTCACTTTACAACGAACAATTATGAGGTTGCAGCCTACCTCATGAAATACTGGCAGGCACTTTTCAACACAGCATTGATCTCACTGCTTGTCAGTGTTCTCCAGATCATTTCCTGTGTGTTGGTAGGATATGGTTTCGCAAGATACAAATTCCCGTTAAAGGGACTGTGGTTTGGTGCGGTGATCCTTGTGATCCTCGTTCCACCGTCCACGATCCAGTCGTCCCTTTACTTGAATTTCTGTTACTTTGATATTTTTGGGATATTTGCCCTATTCAATGGCGGAAAGCCACTGAACCTTTTGAACTCCCTGACACCGTATGCACTGATGTGTCTGGGATGTATGGGACTTAAGAGCGGTCTGTATATTTACATGATCCGCCAGTTCTTCCGCGGTATCCCGAAAGAGCTTGAGGAAGCAGCTTATGTAGACGGATGCGGCAAGGTAGCGACATTTGTAAGGATCATGCTGCCGGATGCCAAACCGATCATCACTTCCTGTTTCCTGTTTGCCTACGTATGGCAGTGGACAGACTCCTTCTATTCCAATATGTTCCTGAGTTCAGACTTTGTGCTGCTCTCGACAAAACTTTCGAATATCGCAGGAGCCTTGGACAGTTATCTGGATGTGCGTGGGATTGCGAAGAAAGCGACGACCGCTTATTCACAGGGTATGATCGCAACGGGTACGCTCATGGTCATCATTCCGCTGATCATTTTGTATCTGTTTGCCCAGAAAGGCTTTGTAGAAAGTCTGAGCCAGTCTGGTATTAAGATGTAGTTATGATTCTGCCCGGTTCTGGGGAGAATATAACAATAAAATTATTATTAAGGAGGTAGAAAACAAATATGAAAGCAAACATGAAAAAATTGCTTGCAATGGGTCTCACAGTAGCACTTGCAGTTGGCTGTCTGACCGGATGCGGTGATGACAAATCAGCAGATAGTTCGGATTCGTCAAGCAGTTCGGATTCTTCAGATGCTTCGTCAACTAGTAAGAAAACTTTTGATGACCTCGGTGGTATAACAGTGACGATCGGTGACTGGTACACAACGGAGGAGACAGGAGATTCCCCATATGCGAAAGCTACAGAGGACTATCGGAAAGAGATCATGGATAAGTACAACTTCAAGATTGAACGTGGAACCAAGTATGCTTATGCAGATATGCAGGAGACATATGTAAATGGTGTCATGTCGAACAATCCAAGCTGTAGTTTGTTCTATCTGTATCAGGAAATGGTTTCCGCACCGCTTATGAAAGGACTTATGTATGACCTTTCAAGTCTGCCGGAGTTTGATTTCACAGAAGAAAAATGGAATCCGACAGTAGTAGAACTTATGAGCATCGGAAATGGAATCTGGGGAATGAACACAGAGGCAGAGCCTCGTGGCGGTGTATTCTTCAACAAACGTATGCTGAAAGAAGCAGGTATTGATGAGGATGAGCCATATGATCTTCAGGCAGATGGAAAATGGACATGGGATAAGTTTGAAGAGTACTGTAAAAAGCTTACGGTTGACTCCGATGGTGATGGTAAGACTGACCAGTATGCACTGGCAAGCTTCTCCAAATACTATCTGCCGATGTGTGCAGCAAACAACAATGCGACATTCGTAGACCGTGACAAAGATGGCAACTATACAAACGCTACGGGAACAAAAGAGTTCTTAGAGGCTATGAACTGGGGTATGAGCCTTTACAACAAGGGCTACATCATGCCGAAACCGGAAGGAGCAAACTGGGATTGGTATAAAGCTGCATTCCGTGACGGAGAGGTTGCAATGCAGACTGCTGAGGTTTATGAGATCAGCGCCTTCTCTACAATGGAAGACAACTGGGGATTTGTTATGTTCCCATACAATCAGGACAACAAGGAATCGACAAACAAGACAACGCCAAACGACAATATTGTTGTTATGCCTAGCTGCTTTAGCCCGGAGGATGCAGAGAAGATCGCATTCGCATATGATCTTTACACAGAGCCGACTCCAGACTTTGATGCGGAGGATGCATGGAAAGAGACATATTATGAGCAGTTCAAGGATGAGCGTGCAGTAGACGAAACACTCGTAATGATGAAAGAAGAAGAGCACAAGCAGACATCTTATCTGCCGCTGATCGGCGAGCTTGATTACGGTGATTTCTGTTATGCAGTATATGCAGGAGCTACGACACCGGCGAAGAAGATCGAGGCAATTTCTTCAAGCTGGGATAGTATCATCAGTGATATGAATAAGAAGTACGCAAACTTTGCAGCTTCTCATTCAAAGTAATTTACCGGTAATTTATGGGTAAATAATGTTCAGGGCTGTGCAGAATAAACAATGTGTTTGTTTTGTCCGGCCCTGTTTTAAAATATCGTTTATGAAGCAGGAGAGTTATGGATATTTGTTTTATCAATATGAAGAATGAAAAATAAGAGATGTTATGGTCTCTTTAAAATAGAGCGATGTTAAAATTTAGCAGACAGGAGGAAGAGATGGGCGAGACAAAAAAGTACCTTGATGAATCTTTGTCCTTTGAGGAGAGGGCAGAGGCACTTGTGTCAGAGATGACGCTTGAGGAGAAGGTGTACCAGACCCTTCACGGAGCGCCGGCGATCGAGCGGTTGGACGTGAAAGCTTATAACTATTGGAACGAGGCGCTTCACGGCGTGGCAAGAGCCGGAACCGCTACGGTATTTCCCCAAGCAATCGGACTGGCGGCGGCTTTTGATGAAGATTTTATGGAGAAGATCGCGATCGCTGTCTCTGACGAGGGGCGTGCCAAATTCAATGCCCAGCAAAAATTTGGTGACTATGATATTTACAAAGGACTGACCTTCTGGTCTCCGAATGTAAATATATTCCGCGATCCCAGATGGGGCCGCGGGCATGAGACGTTTGGAGAGGATCCGTACCTTACTTCCCGGCTCGGTGTGAGATTTATCGAAGGGATGCAGGGAAACGATGACAAATATATGAAAGTGGCGGCGTGTGCCAAGCATTTTGCAGTGCATTCCGGGCCGGAGGACGAGAGGCACAGCTTCAATGCAATCTCCTCGGAACAGGATTTGCGGGAGACGTATCTTCCGGCATTCAAGGCATGTGTGAAAGAGGCGGGTGTGGAGGTCGTGATGGGCGCCTACAACCGCACAAACGATGAGCCATGCTGCGGCAGTAAGCGGCTGCTTGAGGATATCCTGCGGGGCGAGTGGGGCTTTCAGGGGCATGTGACGTCGGATTGTTGGGCGATCAAAGATTTTCATGAGTTCCATATGGTGACGTCTACACCTGTAGAAAGTGTTTCCCTTGCGATGAACCGCGGCTGCGATTTGAACTGCGGAAATATTTACGGAAATCTGCTCAAGGCGGTAAAAGATGGTCTTGTGACAGAAGAGACGATCAGCCGCGCAGTAACGAGATTGTTTACAACACGTATGAAGCTTGGGCTGTTTGATCCGCAGGAAAAAGTGCCATATAACGTGATCGACTACCGTGTGGTAGATTGTGAGGAACATAAGAGATTAAATGAGGAGGCTGCAAGGAAGAGTGCGGTGCTTTTGAAAAATGAAAAGAACCTGCTTCCGTTAGACTTGTCTGGCATAAAGACGATCGGAGTAGTCGGCCCGAATGCGAACAATCGAAAAGCCCTCGTAGGAAATTATGAGGGGACAGCGTCAGAGTACATAACGATCCTTGAGGGAATCCAGAGATTTGTGGGAGAAGATGTACGGGTTATGTATTCCGAGGGATGCCATTTGTGCAAAGACCGGATACAGGGCTTGTCGCAGGGGAATGACCGGATGTCCGAAGTCCGTGCTGTGGCAGAGGCGTCGGATGTGATCATTGCCTGTCTGGGATTAGATGCCAGTCTCGAGGGAGAAGAGGGCGATGAGGGAAATGAGTTTGCCAGTGGGGATAAGCCGAACTTGGAGCTTCCGGGGCTTCAAGAAGAGGTTTTGAAAGAACTCGTAAAATCCGGAAAGCCTGTTGTTCTCGTACTTCTTTCCGGAAGTGCGCTTGCGGTTCCGTATGCGGATGAGCATGTTCCTGCCATTCTACAAGGGTGGTATCCGGGAGCAAGAGGCGGAAAGGCGATCGCAGAGCTTCTTTTTGGCAGACATTGTCCGGAGGGGAAACTCCCGGTTACGTTCTACCGCACAACAGAAGAATTGCCGGATTTTAAAGATTATTCGATGAAAAACCGCACATACCGCTATATGAAGCAGGAGGCGCTATATCCGTTTGGGTATGGCCTGAGTTATACGAAATTTGCACTCAGTGGCACGGAACTTTCCTCGGATTCGATCGAGGAGGGAGGAAGCATTGCCATCCGGACTTCGATCCGAAATACCGGAGAGACAGCAGGCTCGGAGACGATACAGGTATACATCCGTGCCTGTGTGGAGGATGCGCCGAATTATCAGTTGAAGGCGCTGAAAAAGGTGTCGCTGAAACCCGGTGAGACAAAGGAAGTTACACTGGCGCTAAGGGCAGAGGACTTTGCACTGTACAACAAAGAAGGCGTTAAGATTTTAAATGCATGCGAGCATGAGGTTTACGTGGGGACGTTCCAGCCGGACAGAAGAAGTGTGAAGCTGACCGGAACAGAGCCGGAAAAATATATCGTGAAACATACCGGTGAGGCTGTGGTCATACCGGAATAAGATTTATGCAGAAATGAGGTTAAGACAAAATTATGAATTTGACGGATTATACAAAATGCTGGCTTGATCATAAGCCACTCTTGGAGGCGCAGAAACGACCGTGCTATTATCATCCTGTGCTTCTGGCAGAGGGACAGGTGGCGGCGACTGCCGGAGAGGAATACTGTGTTTCGATGAGCGGGATGCTCGGTGAGACACTCCATTTGTCTCATGAGGTCATGGAGGAGCCGGCGGTATTTCTCGAGATCGACGAGGAGATGGAGACAGATGCAGCCAGTGAGGAACTGGCACGCCAGACCTTTGTCATCCATGAGGAAGAGGACAGCATCATCATCACAGGAAAGACAGAAAATGCTTTATTGCAGGGAGTGTTTGCCTTTTTGCGCATGGTCTGCCTTGACGAACTGGAGGAGAAGCTGCCATATACATGCACACCGTCTATGCCGCTCCGGATAATGAATCATTGGGACGACATGGATGGCAGTATCGAGAGAGGGTATTCGGGCAGATCCTTTTTCTATGAAGATTACAAAATGTTCTACAGCGATAGAATAGAAATGTATGCCCGGCTGATGGCTTCGATCGGAACAAATGCGATCGTGATCAACAATGTAAATGTCCATGAAAAGGAGACATATCTCATCACGGATGTATATTTAGAGCAGGTAAAAAAATATGCCGATCTGTTTGCCAGATATGGGATCAAGCTGTTTTTGAGCGTCAACTTTGCCGCGCCGATGGAGCTTGGCGGGATCGCTGTCTCGGATCCACTGGATCATGATGTGATCGAGTGGTGGAAAGGGGCAGTAAAGCATATTTATGAGGTGATTCCCGGATTTGGCGGCTTTCTTGTAAAGGCGGATTCCGAGGGAAGACCCGGCCCATTTACTTATGGGCGCACTCATGCCGATGGCGCAAACATGCTTGCGAGGGCGCTGGCACCCTATGGGGGAACGGTCGTCTGGAGATGCTTTGTGTACAACTGCGGACAGGATTGGAGAGATCACAAGACTGACCGTGCCAGAGCGGCGTATGACCACTTCATGCCATTAGACGGAACCTTTGATGACAATGTGATCCTGCAGATCAAGAACGGGCCGATGGATTTTCAGGTCAGGGAGCCTGTTTCCCCGCTTTTTGGCGGACTGAAAAAGACGAATATGATCCTTGAGGTTCAGATCGCACAGGAATATACGGGACAGCAGATCGATCTTTGCTATCTGATTCCGATGTGGAAAGAGATTTTATCGTTTGATACGTATGGGGAAGGAGAGGGGACGACAGTAGAGAAGGTCGTCTCGGGAAAGAGTTACGGGCAGTCCCGATGCGGGATGGCGGGTGTGATCAATACCGGAGACGATGCGAACTGGACGGGAAATGATCTTGCGGCAGCGAATCTTTATGGGTTTGGGCGGCTTTCGATGGACGCTTCACTGACAGCAGAGGAAATCGCCGCCGAGTGGACAAAACTGTCGCTTTCCAAAGAGGCTGAGGTCGTTGATACCGTCGTGCCGGTACTTTGTGATTCACTGTCTGCTTATGAAAAGTACAATGCGCCGCTTGGCATCGGCTGGATGGTGACGCCGCATTATCACTATGGCCCGAATATTGACGGATATGAATACGATCGGTGGGGGACATATCACCGGGCGGATCTTCATGGCATCGGCGTTGACCGGACGATGGAGGGAACCGGCTATGTGAGCCAGTACAACGAACCGTGGCGCTCACTCTACGCAGATCTGCAGACGTGTCCGGAGGAGCTTTTACTTTTCTTCCATCACGTATCATATGACTACATGCTTAAGACCGGAAAGACGCTGATCCAGCATATTTATGACACGCATTTTGAAGGCGTGGAAGAGGTGGAGGAGTTCCAGAAAAAATGGGCTTCTCTGGAGGGAAAAGTGGAAGAGCGTGCGTTCCGGTGCGTGGCGGAGAGGTTTGAGAGACAGCTTGTGAACGCGAGAGAGTGGCGCGACCAAGTGAATACATATTTTTACCGTAAATGTGGCATTGGAGATGAAAAGGGAAGAAAAATATACACGTAAACCAATTTGAATTTTTATATAGAAAGGATGAATAAGAAATGGAGATGACATTGAGATGGTATGGCGAGGGAAACGATAGTGTAACGCTTGAGCAGATTCGCCAGATACCGGGTGTAAGCGGAGTGATCACAGCGCTTCATGATATCCCTGCCGGCGAGGCGTGGACATATGAGGATGTGATGAAGAGAAAGAAGGAGGTCGAGGCAAAAGGGCTGAAACTGGTCGGGATCGAGAGCATCAACGTGCATGAAGATATCAAGATCGGGCTTCCTTCGAGAGACGAGCTGATCGCCAATTATAATAAGTCGTTAGAGGCGGTCGGAAAGGCGGATATCCACCTTGTCTGCTACAATTTTATGCCGGTATTTGACTGGACGAGGACAGATCTTGCAATGCCTCTTTCCGATGGCTCGACAGCACTTGCTTATGATTCTTCGATCATCGATGGGATCGATGCCAGTGAGATGTTCGACCGGATCGAGAAGGCCAGTGGCGGTTTTGTGATGCCCGGCTGGGAACCGAACCGGAGAGATGAGATCATGGATCTTTTTGAAAAATATAAGGATGTAACTGCCGATAAGCTCAGGGAAAATTTCAAATATTTCCTTGATGGCATCATGCCGACCTGTGAGAAATATAAGATCAAGATGGCAGTCCATCCGGATGACCCAGCTTGGGATGTGTTCGGTCTGCCGCGCATCGTCACATGTGAGGAGGATCTTTTAAAGATCGCTTCCCTCAATGACAGCATCTACAATGGATTTACGTTCTGCACAGGCTCGCTTGGCAGCAATTTGAATAACGACCTTCCGAACATCATCCGCAATCCGAAGATCGCAGAGCGGATTCATTTTGCACACATCCGGAACATCAAATATGAAAATGACCAGTTGTTCCACGAAGTATCCCACCTGTCTTCGGATGGAAATTTTGATATGTATGAGATCGTGAAAGCGCTGATCGATATGGGCTTTGACGGTGTGATCCGGCCTGACCACGGACGTATGATCTGGGATGAGCAGGCGAGACCGGGCTACGGGCTTTATGACCGGGCGCTCGGCGTAGCATATTTAAATGGCCTGTGGGAAGCAATCAAAAAGAATCAGTAAAGAGGGGGAAATTATGAAGCTGACAGATTTAAATAACGAAGTTTCCAGTGTATGGGAGGAAAAGGGATATGAACTTCCTTCCTATGACAGAGAAGCAGTAAAGAAAAATACAAAAGAGAAGCCGGCGTGGGTTCATTTCGGAGCGGGAAATATTTTCCGTGCGTTTCCGGCGGAAATCCTCCAGCGTTTGCTGAATGCGGGAAGTTATGACAAAGGCGTCATCGTAGCGGAGAGTTTTGACCATGAGATCATCACAAAGGCGTATAAACCGTATGACAGCCTCAGTCTTTCTGTCGTGTTGAAGGCGGACGGGACGATTGAGAAAAAGGTGGTGGGAAGTGTCGTGGAGGCTCTTGTCGCAGACCAGAGTGAGCCGGAGGATTTTGCGAGATTGTTTGAAATTTTTGAGTCGCCTTCCCTCCAGATGGCAAGTTTTACGATCACCGAAAAAGGATACAGCATTTATGATGGAAAGGGAAATATCCTTCCGGCCGCAGAGAAGGGATTTCATGAGGCACCGGAAAAGCAGGGACACTTGATGGGACGCGTGGCAGCGCTTTGCTACCGTCGTTTCCAGACCTGTAAGGCACCGGTCGCACTTTCCAGTATGGATAACTGCTCCCACAATGGGGATAAGTTGAAAGCGGGCGTCATGGCATTTGTTGAAGCTTGGGTAAAAAATGGCATCGTGGAAAAAGAATTTGAGCAGTATATGAAGGACGAGACAAAGGTATCTTTTCCGTGGTCGATGATCGACAAGATCACGCCGAGACCGGATGAAAATGTCAAAGAAATGTTGGTAAAAGATGGGTTTGAGGATACGGAGCTGATCGTCACCAACCGGAATACGTATACGTCGCCATTTGTAAATTCCGAGGAGACCGGCTATCTTGTGATCGAGGATTCGTTCCCAAATGGAAGACCGCCTCTTGAGCAGGCAGGAATCCTTTTCACAGACCGGGAGACTGTGGATCAGGTGGAGAAAATGAAGGTTTGTACCTGCTTGAACCCACTCCACACAGCACTTGCAATCTATGGCTGTCTTCTTTCCTATACGTCAATCCACGGAGAGATGGAGGATAAAGAACTGTCTACTCTTGTAGAAAAAATGTGTTATCAGGAGGGGATGCCGGTCGTTGTCGACCCCGGTATCATTGATCCGAGGGATTTTGCGGATGCGGTATTAAAACTCCGTCTTCCCAATCCGTTTATGCCGGATACGCCACAGCGTATCGTGACGGATACCTCGCAGAAGCTTCCGATCCGTTTTGGCGAGACGATCAAATCATATATGGCAAAGGAAGACCTTGATGTAAATTCGCTGACACTGATTCCACTCGTGCTTGCCGGATGGTGCCGCTATCTGATGGGCATAAATGATCAGGGCGAACCGTTTGAGCAGAGTCCGGATCCAAGACTGGATGAGGCAAAGGCGCATGTAGCAGGGATCAAGCTTGGCGAAACGGACAATGTCCATGCCGCACTGGAACCGATCTTAAAGGATAAGTCGATCTTTGCAGTCGATCTGTATGAGGCAGGGTTGGGAGAAAAGGTGGAAGGCATGTTTGCAGAGCTTATTGCAGGGAAGGGCGCTGTAAGAGAGACGTTGAAGAAGTATGTGGGGTAAGAAATCCTCTGCCTTGAGAAAGAGATAGGAAGTGGGAAATCCCATGCCTTGTGAAAGACCGTTTGCACTATGGGAAGCACGAAACGGTATCGGACAGCAAAGGACGCTGTCCAGATACCGCCGGCTTCCCAAGTCTTTCCAAGGCAGGGGATTTCTTGCTTCCTTGTTCTCGGCGGTTGGAACTGAGGTAGTTTCTTCCTATTAGATATAGATACTTCCCCGACAGAGGAGTACGCCCCATCCCCGCTTCTTCCAAAAGAGACTTGTGAGACCGCGAGCGGTCTCTTCGGGAAGAAGTGAGGTGGTCTTGTAAGGTAAAAATAAAATGTATATAATTATAGCAGTGTTGAAAAAATTAGGAGGTACATAAATATGGTGATTTATGAAGAATTTGATGTTTCGGAGATGGCAGATGTTATAGGAATTTATGAGGAGGTTGGATGGAGTGCATATTTGCAGGATGTGGATAAGCTTTTTTCTGCGTTTGAAAATTCATTGTATTTGTTAGGAGCTTATGATAATGACGAGTTGATAGGATTTGCCAGAGTAGTAGGGGATGGGGAGCATGTTGTTCTTGTTCAAGATTTGATCGTGAAGACGGAATATCAGAATAAGGGGATTGGAAGTTGTCTTTTTGAGAAAGTCATGAAGAAATACCAGACAGTTAGGATGCGCATGGTTGTGACAGATTTAGAAGATAAACGGAA
Source organism: Roseburia sp. (assembly GCA_023664685.1). GTDB lineage: Bacteria > Bacillota > Clostridia > Lachnospirales > Lachnospiraceae > Eubacterium_F. Next base: position 39,651 of record JAMPFC010000017.1, read on the forward strand.
TAATACCTTTTATCAAAAATTTGGGATGAAGGAACTGAAACAGTATGCCATGATCGGATATGTGATGGAAAAGTAGGCAAGGGATTTCTTGCTTTCAGCGGTCGGAACTAAGGTAGTTTCTTCCTATTAGAATAGATACTTCCCCGACAGAGGAGTATGCCCCCATCCCCGCTTCTTCCAAGAGAGACTTGTGAGACCGCCAATATCAGGATCGTGTATTTTACGATCCGATATTGCTGCGTGTCGCACAGAGCGCGAGCGGTCTCTCCGGGAAGAAGTGGGGTGGGGGAGTTTTTTCTTATTTGTTGTTATCAAGAATAGTTTTGAAGTTCTATTTTACAGGTTGTATGAGTTAAGGTATACTATATGTGAGAGTGAGGTGATCATATGAGTAAACGTAGAAAAAAGAATAAGAAAGTGTTTCAAAAAAAAGGAAATAAGGGAGTAAGAGGATTAGTAAGAAAGTTGAAAAAGTCTCAAATAAGATGCTCTGATATTCCTGAAGAATATCAGAATGACAAAGATATTATTAATGCTGAGTGTAAATCAGGAATAAGAAAACTTGACAATATCAATAATGTATCAAAACTTGATTTTAAAAATACACAAGACGTAGGTGCAATGTGTGAAAAGCTTGGCATTTCACGCGAATCATATAAAATAGATGATAATAAAATTGAATCATTTGCTGTTACAAAAGAAAACGAGGAAAATACACAATCAGAACTAAAAGTACCGAGAGGATTACCTGTATCAAATGAAGTAGGAAGGGTGAGTTTATATAACGTAGATATGACAAAGGAGAGCATATGTTATGTTTCTGATATACATTTATTACATAAATTGAGGGATTCTAAATTAGAATCTATGTCAGATGTCGTATATATTATCAAGGCTATTGTTGATAATATTGTAGAAGAATCAAGAAATATAATATTGATCGGTGGTGATGTATCTTCTGATTTTTCAATATTTGAGTTGTTTATAAAAATTTTTAGATGTGAACTTGATAGTAAAGGTCATAATCCCTTGGTTATTTTTGTTCTTGGAAATCATGAGTTATGGGAATTTTCGCAGACTTCTTTTGATGAGATTGTAGAAAAATATAATAATCTGATTAATAAATATGGAATGTACTTATTACAAAATAATATTTTATATAAAGATTCCGAAAAAAATGTACACACCATTACTGCAAAGGAAATTTTATTTCTTGGAGATAAAGAACTGCGTGAAAAAACTAGAACTGCACAAATTGTATTTTTTGGTGGATTAGCATTTTCGGGATATAATGAACAATTTAATGCTAATAATGGTATTTATCGAGGCACTATTGATAGAGATATGGAAATAAAAGAAAGTAAGGGATTTGAAGAACTGTACAAAAAGGTTTGTTCTGCTTTTTTTGATAAAAAACTTGTCATATTTACACATATGCCTATGGATTGTTGGAATAAAAAGATAGATTATCATAAAAATTATATATATGTTAGTGGTCATACACACAAGAATTATTTTTTCGATGATGGAGATATACGCATATATGCAGATAATCAGATTGGTTATGAGAATAGTAAGGTGCATATGAAGTATTTTGATATAGATACTGAGTATGATTATTTTGCGGATTATAAGGACGGTATATACGAAATTACAGGGCAGGATTATCGAGACTTCTATCAAGGTAAAAATATAATGATAAATTTCAACAGGAAAGTGAATATACTTTATATGTTAAAGAAGAACGGATATTATTGTTTTATTCACAAGTCTAAGCACGGTTCGCTTAGCATTTTGAATGGTGGGGCATTGAAGAAGTTAGACAGAAACAATGTAAATTACTATTATGACAATATGGATTCAATTATCGAGCATATTAGGAAACCGTTGGATATATATACCAATATTCAACAAGCGATTTCAAAGGAAATAAAAAATATTGGTGGTAGTGGATTTATTCATGGTTGTATCATAGACATTGATTTTTTTAATCATGTGTATGTAAATCCATACGATAAGAAAATTACAGCGTATTGTGCTTTGGATATTATAAATAAAGAGGTATATCCCAGTGTGTCGGCATTGTTAAAAAGGGAATGTCCTGAATTATATGTAGGATACATTAAATTGCTTACGGAAAATCCAGAGGGGCTTTCTGTTCTTAAAAATGATGGAAATGATGCAAATGGTGAAAATGGTGAGTTAGCATTACTGCCTAAAGATTATCTTGATACAGATATATATATAGTATCAAGAAAAATAAAGAAAATGCAAAAATTAAATTCTAATATTTTAGCTGTATGGTATGAAAGAAAAGAAGGAAACAACATGATTGAACAAGACACAGATAAATAAGAATGAGGTGATTTGTGGAATGCCTGAATGACAAGAACAGGCTGTTCAGGCATTCGATGATGAAGCAATACATGTATTTCGCAGATTGGATTAAGAAAGGGTAGAGATATGGTGATTTATGAAGAATTTGATGTTTCGGAGATGGCAGATGTTATAGGAAT
>JAMPFC010000018.1 GCA_023664685.1 Roseburia sp.
GTCTGGACATTAAAATAACCGTCCTCTCCGGAATTTTTATGTCCAGACAGGTTGCATTTTCAGCGATATTGCGCTGGCTCAACATAACCCCTTTGCTTTTTCCGGTCGTGCCGGAAGTAAACATGATCGTACAAAGACTGTCCGGGTCAATGCTGCACTTAAAACCGGTTTCCTGCTCGCTAAGACACTGCCAGAACGAATACATTTCCTCCTCATTTTCTTTTTTTTGCATGGAAATGACCGCTTCCAATTTGGGACACTTTTCTTTTAACAACATCGCGACATCTTTCCGCATCTCATCCAGTACCAAAACAGAAGCATCCGAGCGGTCGATCAGTTCACACATCTCTTCTGCCGGAAGGGAAAAGTCAAGCGGAACCGCTACACTGCCGCTGTTTACTGTACCGAGGTACGCAGTGATCCACTCATAAGAAGTCCGTCCCGTTATGGCAATGTGCTTTCCGGTCTTGCCAAACTTACAAAGAAGCGCAGAGAAACGTTCACTGTCCTCTTTTAACTCCGTATAGGATTTTGTCTCAACGGTATCTTTGTTTACTTTATACCGAATGGCATCTTTAGGCCCGTATTTTTTTTCCGTATGCGCTAAAATTTCCTGAATCGTATGAAATAACATGTACTGCCTCCTTTTCCTGAATGGATCACTCTGCCAGTTTTTGAAGATACTCCACCGCTTCTCCTACTGTCCGGAGTTCAGAAACCTCAGATAGATCAACCTCAACATCCAGTTCCTCTTCCACCTCTCCAAGCATACTCATAAAATCAAAAGACGTAAACCCGAGATCTTCCATAAACCGGGAATCTGGTGTGATGTTTTCTCGTTCTACCTCCACATAGTTACATATGATTTCTGTTAGTTGTTCAAACATAGTCATTCTCTCCTCCTCTTTTTATATCAGTTTTATGATATCGCCGATCGGTAAATCTGGGTTTTCAATCCCCTTGAACATGATCTTGCACAGATAATAATAAAAATATTCTAACTGCTGACGGTTTATTGCCTGAATCTGATGTTCAAAGTTAAAATCAAGTCCGTTATCCTCCGGACGGTGCATGACAGTCAGATACATTGCCTGTGTCGTAGCGCCATTTGGATACCATTTTGTCTTATATTGGATATCGCCGAGTTTTTCCAGATCCTTGTCCCGCATCGACATCGGCTGGTAGGTCAGCGACATCGGCTCATAAACCCGCCCGGGTTCTTTTTTCCATACTTTCGTCTGGTGCGCAAAAAATGCGACCGGATCATAATTGGCATGGCGGAAATACTCGTTCTGGCGGTCTCTGATCTCATGGATGCCCTCGATAAAAGTCTTATCCTCGGAGATGATCGTGCGGAATGGGAACGAATGGAGCCTTGTGCCGCCGCTCTTCTTCTCTTTTAGTGTTGCCCTTCTGGCGATCGTCGTCGTGATCGACACATCGTCATTGTGGTTCATTTTCTGGAAATAAGTGCGGATTCCCATCATAAGCAGGCAGACGAGGGAAATATGATATTCCTCGCAAAAGTCCATCAGCCTCTTTGTCGGCTCCTCCTCGAGATGGAAAATATCCAGCTCAGAATCCACAGAACCAGATACATTGACCGCCGCTCTCGCATTGGGATTGCCGGAAGCTTCCCGTTCTGCCTCTAGTTTTCCCGGCCCGTCGATTCCATTGTAGATCGGCTCAGAGGACTCGATCAGTTCATGGAAAAATGCTTCATCCCGCTCCTTCGCCTTTGTACCGGCCTCATATGCCAGATCTTTTTTCAACTGTTCGATATAGGAGTACATTTCTTTTGGATAAGGAACATCCTCATATACTTTGTTGCAGTAGATTTCGATGATATCTTTCAGAAAACAGATCATTGACTGCGCATCCATGATCCGGTGGTCAACGAGAAAATACACGCCCTGAAATCCGTCCGGCATCCGGATCATCACGAGCCGGCTCATGGAAATCTCCTGTTTTACAAAAGGAACCTGTGTCCATTCCCGCATGGTCTTTTCTGCTTCCTCCATCGTCTGGTTTGAAAAATCTATATATTCAACTTCATACTCCGCTTTCTCATCCACATACTGATACCATGTACCATCCGAATCCTTAAAAAAACGAATGCGCAGGCATTCACAGCGCCCAAATGCCTCCATGACCGACTCGCGGAGTACGTCAAAATCAAGCTCCACCCCGATCGTAAGGCTTGTACCAATGTTCAACACTTCTTTTTTCGGACAAAAATCCATATAATAAAAGTGAAATTTCTGTGCTACCGTAAGCGGATATACCGAATACCCTTTTCTTGTTTTTCGCATAATATTCTCCATTTCATTTTCTATTCTGCCAAAAAAGCATCCAATGCCTTTTCATACTGTTCCATGTCTTTATAATAGCTCTCTGCATGTGCGGCGCCGGGAATGATCAGCTTGCGCTTTGGCCCCGCATAATTTTCATAGATCTCCTCACACATATCGCACGGTACAAACGTATCCCCGGAACCATGTATGAGAAGCACCGGAAGTTTTGCCTTTCTTACCTCTCTGGCGGCGTTGCACTCATCCAGTCCGTAACCGGCAAGGCGGCGGTTCACCCGGTCTGTGATTGCGATCATCGGAAATGCCGGTATGTGGTACATGGAGTGCAAAACATGGGTAAATACATATTTGGGAGACGTAAATGCGCAATCCGAAACAATACCTTTGACCTGTTCCGGAAGCTCTAAGCCGCTGCACATGAGTACCGTCGCACCCCCCATTGATGTTCCATGAAGTAAAATCTCCACCTCCGGCCCGCACTGCTTGATCACCCATTCGATCCACCGCAGGGCGTCCAGACGGTCAAGGCAGCCAAACCCGATATATGTCCCCTCGCTCTCTCCGTGCGCTCTCGCATCCGGAAGCAGCATACCATATCCCCGCTTCATATAAAAATCCGACAAGCCGATATAATCCTTCGTTCCCTGACTCGTATATCCGTGAAAGCATATGACGACCTTTTTTTCATCCGTTCCCGGAAAATATGTGCCATGAAGCTTTAACCCATCGTCAGAAGCAAGATAAACATCTTCATGTTCCCGTGAGAACATCGCTTCTTTCCTCTTCTCGATCAGGGGCATATATTGTTCCCAATCCGTCCCCGCCATTTTTATCGTTCGTTTTGTATCTGCGTCTCCTTCGTGGCGTCTCATCGTCCGGTGATATAAATATGCCGAGCCGGCCGCTTCTGCGGCAGCTAGTACACCGAAGACCGTGAGCGCCCCTTTTCTCCATCCTGCCATATCCTCCCTCATTTCTTAGCAGCTATCAAATCTTTCAGTTTCAGTGCTTTCTCAATATTTCCCTCTACTTTTAATTTCTGAAGGGTAAAAGCCATGACTGGATCTAATGTCCCGGCAGCGATCTTCATCAATGTCTGTGCCGACGCTGTAAACATGGCGTCCCTGTCATAATACTCATATGGCTCTACATACAGAGTACCCTCTTTTACCTCCACATAAAAAATTCCCGCTTCTTCGCCGGTAATGTTAAACTGATACGCAAGATGCTCCTTCACATCGCTGACATCCGCTTTCATAAATTGTTCCTTGACCTCAGAAAAAAACTCCGCATACGTCATTTTTTTAACCCTCCTATTGCCTTTTTTTCGACCACCAGTCGACTTTGTTTCTTTATAACCATATCACTTTTTCGACCGCCAGTCAATATTTTTTTAAAACTACTTAACATTTTCTCCCAAACATGTTATACTTCTCTTGACAAAGCAAACAAAAAGCTTTCTGTTTTATGGGAGGAATCGTGATGACAAACAATACTAAGTATGACCAGATTTTAGACGCACTCCAGATCTTATTAAAAAATAAAAAGCTGCAGACGATATCCGTACAGGAGATCGCCCAGACCGCCGGAATTGGAAAAGGAAGCATCTACTACTATTTTTCCTCAAAAAATGAAATTTTAGAAGCACTTGTTGAAAGAAGTTATAAAAAACCGTTGTCACTGGCAAAAAAATTGGCGGGACAGACCGAGATTCCGCCTTTTACGAGGATGGCGATGTTATTTCAGGCATGTCGGACTTCCTCGCAGAACTTTCTCAGCCACGGTTCGCCCTCACCGGGAAATGACGCAGAAAAAGCATTTATCCATCAGAAATATTTACGGTATCTGATCTCCGAATTAAAGCCGGTGCTTACCTCGATCATCGAGCAGGGAATTTCCGCCGGAGATATTGATTTTGAGTATCCGGAGGCATTGGCAGAGATCGTTCTCATCGTTTTAACGATAAAATTGGACAATACGATCGTCCCCTCCTCCGAAGAGGAAATCGCACAGACGATCCGCGGCCTGATCTCACTATTAGAAAAAGGCACCGGTAATCCTGCCGGCGCCCTTAATTTCCTGATGTCCTGATTTCGTTTTTTTTTAATTGATTTTTATATTTAGGTGTCAAACCGGACTGCAATCGAATTTGCATGGGCGGTCAGATGTTCTGCCTCTGCAAACTGGATGATATCCTCATGGATCTCTTCCAGTGCTTCCCTTGAATACGAGATTAGACTGGATTTCTTAATAAAATCATCCACATTCAGCGGGGAAAAGAACTTCGCTGTCCCATTTGTCGGCAGCACATGGTTTGGCCCTGCAAAATAATCGCCGAGCGGTTCACTGCTGTATTCTCCGAGAAAGATCGCTCCGGCATTTTTGATCCGTGTCATCGTATCAAATGGATTTTTGGTCAGGATTTCAAGATGTTCCGATGCAATCTCATTTGTCACATGGATCGCATCCTCCATCGAATCTGCCACAAGAAGATATCCATAATTTTCCAATGACTTTTCTATGATCTCACGACGGCTCAACGTCTGTAAAAATCCTTCGATTTCCTTTTCTACCTTTTCAGCGAGTTCTACACTTGTCGTCACAAGGATCGCAGAAGCGAGTTCGTCGTGTTCCGCCTGTGATAAAAGATCCGCCGCCACATACTTTGGATTCGCTGTCTCATCGGCAAGCACAAGGATCTCACTCGGGCCGGCGATCGAATCAATACTCACATGACCGTACACGGTCTTTTTCGCTAACGCCACAAAAATATTTCCCGGGCCGCAGATCTTCGCTACTTTTTTTATGGACGCCGTACCGTAAGCAAGCGCCCCGATCGCCTGCGCCCCGCCAACCTTATAGACCTCGGTCGCTCCGGCAAGATCCGCCGCTACTAACGTCGCAGGCGTCACCGTCCCGTCCGCTCCGGGCGGCGTCGTCATGACGATGCGCTCTACTCCGGCTACTTTTGCCGGAATGATATTCATAAGAACACTGGAGGGATATGCCGCCTTTCCGCCCGGCACATACACACCGATGCTTTCAAGCGGTGTAATCCGCTGTCCGAGAATTACGCCATCCTCTCTCGTCTCGATCCATGTATTCCGGAGTTGTTTTTGATGGAAATCGCGGATATTTTCGATCGATTTTTTCATCACCTCAACAAGTGATGCATCTACGAGGGAATACGCCTGTTCGATCTCTTCTTTGGTCACGCGGATAGTTTCACTATGGATGTCTGCATGATCATATTTTTTCGTGTAGGCAAACAATGCCTCATCGCCTTTTTTCCTTACCTCGCTTAAAATTTCATTTACCTTGTCCTGATAGGAGTCATACTGGTTCGGACTCCTTTTCAACAGATTCTCCAAAATATTTTCCATCGAGTTCTGGTCAATTTTCATTCGCCTCATAAAAAAACATCTCCCTTTCTAGTGGCCAAGTGCCTGTTTCAGATCCCGGATGATCTTCGTGATCCGTTCCCTCTGCATTTTCATACTGGCTTCGTTTACGACAACCCGCGCCGAGAGCGGACAGATTTCCTCGAGAACCTCCAATCCGTTTTCACGGAGTGTCGAGCCGGTCTCCACGATATCGACGATGACCTCCGAAAGCCCTACGATCGGCGCAAGCTCCACTGAACCATTTAACTTTATGATCTCCACCGTCTGGTTCTTTTTATTGTAAAAATAATCTTTTGCAATCTTCGGATATTTGGACGCAACCCGGATGATCTCATTATTTTTCAAAAGTTCTTTTGCCGAGGCAGGTCCCGCCACGCACATGCGGCATTTCCCAAGGCCAAGATCAAGAACCTCCAGTATTTTCCGCCCTTCCTCAAGGATCGTATCACTCCCCACAACGCCGATATCCGCCGCTCCGTATTCTACATATGTAGGAACATCTGACGTCTTGGAAAGGAAAAATTTTAATCCCATCTCTTCATTGACAAAAATAAGTTTTCTCGTGTCTTTATCCTTCATCTCTTCGCAGGTGATGCCTGTCTGCTCAAGAAGTTCTAACGTCTGTCTGGCGAGCCTTCCCTTCGCCAACGCTATCGTTATATATTTCATTTTCTCCTCCATTCCGGAACATTTCTTCTGCGGTCATCTGTCATTCGATCGTTATAACGTTTCCCTCTTCAATGGATACAACCGTCGAAACCCCATGTTCTGCCGCATAATCCTGATATGCTTCCAATCCGGTATCCGCATCTTTACGCATAAGAAGTACCGTTCTTCCCTCCTCGCGGTAACGGTTTCCGGTCTGGATTGCTGTCCTTCTGTCTGCCGAGCGGTACAAAATAAGTACCCCGTTCTGTTCTGTCGGGATCGGCACATCTTGTCCCAAAAGGGCGTTCATCAACTGGTCTAATACGATCGCAAGCCCGATCGCCGGCGCTTTTTTGCCAAACTGCCCGATCAGGTTGTCATACCTGCCGCCGGTCACGATCGCCTCACCTGTTCCATAGGTATACGCCTTGAAAATGATGCCGGTATAATACCCATAATGACTGAGCATGCTCAGATCAAAGGTGACGCTCTCCTCCAGACCATAGATCTCCAAGATTTCATACACGCGCTCTAACCTCTCTAACGCCTCAAGAGCGGCGGCATGATGCACATTTTCTTTTGCGTACTCGAGCGTCTCGATTCCGCCAAACAGATCCGGAAGCCGGACAAGAAGTTCCTTTAACGAGGCGGAAAGATCACAGCTTTCCATCATCTCCTCCACGCCAAATATATTTTTGTTGGCGAGCAGTTTTTTATATTGTGCGATCTCCTCTGTGGAAAATCCGGTCTCCTCCATCAGTCCCTTGATAAATCCCGCGTGTCCGACGTCGATCTTAAATTCCTTCAAGCCGGATTTCGCCAGACATTCTACCGTGAGGGCGATCATCTCGGCGTCCGCATCCGAACTGCAGTCATTCATAAGCTCCGCCCCGATCTGAGAGATTTCCGAAAGTTTTCCCTGATAACCCCGCCGGTGGATAAATGTGCTGCCGGAATACGACAGGCGAAGTGGCAGTTCCTCCCTCGAATAATACTTGGCGGCGCACCGTGCGATCGACGGTGTGATATCCGGTCTCAGCACAAGCGTATTGTTGTACTGGTCAAAAAATTTAAACATTTCTTTGGATTGTACGGTGCCGCGCTCTCTATTAAAAATATCAAAAAATTCATACGTCGGCGTCTGTATATCCTGAAAGCCATACAGTTTCATGATCTTATGGATATCGGCCTCGATCTTTCTTCGCTTCTCGCACTCTAAGCCATAGATATCTCTTACGCCCTCCGGGGTAAAGAGCAAATTCTGTTCATAATCCATTTTATAAAATCCTTCCGTTTCTGTTATTAGTGATAGATCGATTTTGGCTGCTGGCTCTCTGCCTCAAATCCGGCGTCTTTCAGCGCCTGTATGATGGCATTCTTATGTTCATGGCCAAACGCCTCCATCGTGATCGTAAGCTCCACAGCGGCATTCCGGTTTATGCTCACAAACTGGTTATGCTCCAGACGGATGACATTTCCCTGTGCTTTTGCGATGACCTCTGCCACATGGAGAAGCTCGCCCGGCCGGTCTGGAAGTTCAATCGACACCGTAAAGACACGTCCTCTCTGGATTAGTCCGTGCTGTACGACAGATGAAATCGTGATCACATCCATATTTCCGCCGCTTAAGATCGAAACGACCTTTTTGCCCTTGATATCCAGATGTTGAAGTGCCGCTACAGTCAGCAGGCCCGAATTTTCCACGACCATTTTATGGTTCTCCATCATATCAAGGAAATTTACGATCAGGTCATGGTCGTCAACCGTGATGATATCGTCGATGTTTTTCTGGATATATGGGAAAATATTCGTCCCGGGTGTTTTCACCGCAGTACCGTCAGCGATCGTACTGACCGACGGAAGGGAGACAACCTCTCCTTTTTTGAGCGATTCCTGCATGCAGTTGGCGCCGGCAGGTTCTACGCCGATCACCGTGATATTCGGATTTAACAGCTTGGCAAGTGTCGAGACCCCGCAGGCAAGACCGCCGCCGCCGATCGGAACGAGTATGATATCCACGGTCGGCAGTTCCTTAAAAATTTCCATCGCGATCGACCCCTGTCCGGTCGCAACCGTCTCATCATCGAATGGATGGACAAATGTATATCCGTGTTCCTCCGCCAGTTTCAGGGCATGGCTGCAGGCGTCGTCGTATACATTACCATGTAAGATCACCTCCGCACCATAACTCTTCGTCCGGTTTACCTTGATGAGCGGTGTCGTATCCGGCATGACGATAACTGCCTTGACGCCGAATAACTTCGCCGCATAGGCAACTCCCTGCGCATGGTTTCCGGCGGACGCTGTGATCAGTCCCTTTTCTCTCTCTTCTTCGGAAAGAGTGCTGATCTTATAATAAGCCCCTCTTACTTTATATGCGCCGGTATACTGCATATTTTCCGGCTTCAAATATACTTTGGCGCCAGTCTGGGCGCTGTAATACTCACTGTAGATCAGATTGGTGGGAAGAATGACCTCTTTTACCCGGTCACTCGCCTCCTCAAATTTTTCTAATGTCATCATGGTTTGCTGTCATCTGCCTTTCTTTCCATTGTCCCGAAACTCTATTATTTTCAAGACTCCTGTGGTTCTGTTATATCAAAAAGTGCATCGGTAAATGCATCTGCATCAAATTTCTGCAGGTCGTCAAGCTGTTCCCCGATCCCGATGTATTTAACCGGGATATTTAATTCCGACTGGATCGCGATCGCGATGCCGCCCTTTGCTGTCCCATCCAATTTTGTAAGGACGACGCCGGTAATATCAGCCGCTTCGCTAAACTGTTTTGCCTGAACGAGCGCATTCTGACCGGTCGTCCCATCGACGACGATCAACGTCTCGAGGCATGCCTCGGAATATTCGTTTTCAATGATCTTATAAATCTTATGCAGCTCTGCCATCAGGTTCTTTTTATTGTGGAGGCGTCCCGCGGTATCACATAAAAGTACATCCGTGTTCCTCGCCTTTGCCGCCGCAACCGCATCATATACGACCGCCGCCGGGTCTGCGCCCTCCTGCCCGGCGATGATATCCACACCGGCACGTACAGACCACTCCTTCAACTGCTCGATCGCTCCGGCACGAAACGTATCTGCCGCCGCCAGAAGCACTTTTTTTCCGTCCGCCTTTAACTGTCCTGCCAGTTTTCCTACACTTGTAGTCTTTCCGACGCCGTTCACCCCGATAAAAAGAATGACGGATTTTTTATGTTCAAAATCATAGGCGTCCTCATGTACCTTCATCTGCTCCTTGATCGTATCGATGAGAACCGACCGGCACTGCGCCGCCTCTTTTATCTTTTCTTCTTTTACCCTCTCCTGTAATTCTTCGATGATCCGCATGGAATTTTCCACGCCGATATCTGCCATCACCAGCTGCTCTTCCAGTTCTTCATAAAAATCATCATCAATCTCCGAAAATCCGGAAAAGATCGAATTGATCCCAGAGGAAAAACTAGTACGGGTCTTACTCAAGCCGCTTTTTAGCCGGTTAAAAAATCCCTTTTTTTCACTCATTGATGTTCTGCTCCTTTTTCTTTTCTTCCTCTTTTAACTGCTCTTCGATCAGCTTCACGGACACAAGGGTGGAAATCCCTTTTTCCTGCATCGTGATCCCGTAAAGCGCATCTGCTGCCGACATCGTTCCCTGTCTGTGGGTGATCACGATAAACTGTGTATTCTTCGTCAGCTTGTGCAGATATTTAGCATACCTCTTTACGTTTGAATCGTCAAGTGCCGCCTCGATCTCATCCAGAAGACAAAATGGCGAAGGCTTGAGGTTTTGGATCGCAAACAAAAGCGAAATGGCAGTGAGTGCCTTTTCCCCACCGGAAAGCTGCATCATATTCTGCAGTTTCTTTCCCGGCGGCTGTGCGATGATCCGGATCCCTGCTTCCAGTACATCCTCCTCTTCCACTAACTCCAAGGTTCCTTTTCCGCCGCCGAACAGTTCCCGGAATACTTTATCAAATTGTATCCGGATCTGCGCAAATTTTTCATTAAACTGAATACGCATCTCCTCGTCCAGATCGGCAATGATCTGTTTGAGGGCTTCCTCGGACTCGATCAGGTCGTCATGCTGTGTCTTTAAGAGTTCATAACGCTCCTTTACATTTTTATAATCCTCGATGGCATTTACATTAACGTCTCCGAGGGAACGGATGTTACTCTTCGTCGTATTGACAAGGCTTTTGATCCTCGTATATGTAATATCGGTTTCGGCTGCGAGTTCCTTTGCATTGTGGTAAGTGAGCTCATACTCGTTCCACATATAATTGATGCAGTTTTCGAGAAGCTCCTCCAGTTTTTCCTTTCTCGATCCCAGACGGAAACACTCCTTATCCAGTTCCCCGATCTGCTCCATCATCTCGTTTCTCTTGTCAAAGAAGTCTTTCTGTGAGGTCATAAGCGCTTCCTTCTTTTCGGCAGCTTCTACGATCTCTTTTTCCAGATCTGCGATTTCCTGCTTACACATCTCGATCCGTTTCTCATACTCTGTGATGGAAGCTGTCATCTCCTCCACCTGCGAATCCGAACTGTTTTGTTCATCCTCAAGCGTTTTGTATTCCTCGTTCAGTTCCGCCAGACGCCCTTCTGTCTTTTCGAGGTTCTCCATCAAAAAGCTGTTTTTCTGTGTAAAGGAGGAAATCTCCAGACGAAGTTCCGCCAGTTTTTCCTGCGTCTTAGCAAGCTCTTCTTTGGCATTCTCCATCTCCCCGGTCGTTTTTTCTAACGTGTCTTTTGCATCGTCGTTTTCCTTCTGGCTCTCATCTAACTGCTCGTTGATCCGGGAAATCGTATCCGCCAGTATATTTTTCTGGTTTTCCAATTCTTTTCCATCATTTACGATCGCTTGGAACTCTGCCTCTTTCTGCTCTTTTACTGTCACCGCCTGCTCGTATTTGATGTTTGCTGTATTCTCCTTTAATTCAAGTTCTTTTAAACGGCCCGCCTTTTCTTTTGCTTTCTCATCAGCAGCCTCGGCATTTGTCTCAAGCTTATGGATTTTATCCCGAAGCTTGTCCATCGAAGCACGGAGTTTTTCAATCTCTTCTTCTAACTTCTCCACCTCACGTCTTCTCCCGAGAAGATTACTGCTGTTTTTATAAGCGCCTCCCGACATCGAACCGCCCGGATTCAAAAGTTCGCCCTCCAGTGTCACGATTCTCAAAGAATGCTTATATTTTCTGCCGAGTGCGATCGCATGGTCGATCGTATCCACAAGCACAAACCTGCCGAGAAGATATTCGGTCAACCCATCAAAACGTTTTTCCTTCTGAACAAGTTCCGATACACAGCCGATCACGCCCTGCTCAGAAAAAACCTCCTCTTTGATCCGTCCTGTCTGGGCAGAAACTGTAGTCAACGGAAGAAAGGTAGCGCGGCCATACCGGTTCTTTTTCAGGAAACCGATCATTTCTTTTGCGGTCGTCTCATCTTCCGTAACGATATTTTGTATGCTCCCGCCAAGTGCTGTTTCTACAGCTGTCTCATACTTTTTGTCTACTTGGATAATATCTGCCACAACACCGACGATGCCGGAATGTTCCTTTTTCTGCTCCATGACACGACGGATGCTCTGCCCATATCCATCGTACCGCTCTGTCATATTTTTTACTGTGGCAAGCCTTGACGTTTTCATGTGATATTCGCGCTGATGTTCCTCCATCTGCCTCTGGATTTCTTTTATGGCGTCGCGGCACTCCTGCGCCTTTTTCTGGAACTCTTTGCGTTTTACATACTCCTCATCCAGTGAAGTACGGAGTTCATTCAATGCCTGTTCTTCCCGCTGCATCTCTTCTACAGCAGTAGACACCTGACTCTTATTCGACAAAAGTTTCTGGTTCAGCTCTGCCTTTCGTATGGCATTCTGTTCGATCATGGATTCCAGTTTTTGATGCTCAACACTGATTTCAGACGTCCGGTTCATCGCAGACAGCATCCGGTCATTCTGTGCGGCGATCCCCTCCTCCATCTCTGCGATCGCTTTTGTGAGACCGTCCGCTTCGTTCTGCCCCTCTTTCTCCTTTTCCTGCATGGCAGTCAGTGTCTGTGTAAATTCGCTCTGGCTCGCCAGATACCCCTCTTTTTCCTTCTGCGCCTCATCGATCCCCGACTGGATGTTTTCCATGCGCTCGGTATAATATTCTTTTCCGTGGGAAAGGGAGGCGATCTTTTCCTTTGCGATCCGGATCTCTCCCTCGAGCTTCGTCATCGTCAGCCGGTCTCTGTTACATTTTTCTTTTTTATTCTCCAGAAGTTCATCAAATTCATGGATCTGGTTTTCTACCGCCTCAAACTCAGATTTTGTACTCTCTTGTTTTTCCTTGACTTCTGCCAGTTCCTCCTCCGTATTGGAGATATTCGTTTTGGTCTCAGTCAACTCTTCCTGAAAACTCTCATAGTCCTGAATAAACAAACTGATCTCATAATTTTTCAATTCTTCTTTCAGACGAAGATATTCTCTTGCCTTCTCCGACTGCTCCTCCAATGGCCCGACCTGTTTTTCCAACTCAGCAAGAATATCATTGACACGCAAAAGATTCTGGCCCTCTGCCTCCAGATTTTTTTCTGCTGTCGCTTTCCGTTTCTTGAATTTTACGATTCCGGCGGCCTCGTCGAAAAGTTCACGCCTCTCCTCGGGCTTTCCACTGAGGATCTTGTCGATCTGTCCCTGCCCGATGATCGAATACCCTTCTTTTCCGATACCGGTATCAAAAAAAAGCTCCTGAACATCTTTTAGGCGGCATGTCGTACCATTTAAAAGGTATTCGCTCTCACCGGAACGGTATACCCGCCTCGCCACCTGAACCTCTTCATATGGCACATTCAGTTTATGGTCTTCATTCGTAATAGTAAGTGCAACATAGGCATAACTCTGCGGTTTGCGAAGCTCCGTCCCGGCAAAGATGACGTCCTGCATACTAGAGCCGCGGAGCTGTCTGGCACTCTGTTCCCCGAGTACCCATCTCACCGCATCTGCGACATTACTCTTTCCGCTTCCGTTTGGCCCGACGATCCCTGTTATACCGTTATGGAACTCAAATACTAATTTATTTGCAAAGGATTTAAAACCATGCACTTCTATACTTTTCAGGTACATAAACAAACTCCATTCATTTTTTTAATCTTAATAATGCCTCATAAGCGGCATTCTGCTCGGCAGTTTTTTTGGACTTTCCCGTTCCGCTTCCGACGATCTCACCGGAAAGCCGGCAGTTTACTTCAAACACCTTGGCATGATCCGGGCCGGTCTCCGAAACCAGTTCGTACGTGATCGTATTTTCCCCGCGCTCTTGGACAACTTCCTGCAACGTCGTCTTGCTGTCATAAAACAGTTTTTTATGTTCGATATCCGAGAGGACAAACTGCCGGATAAACGCAGCAGCATGCTCGAGCCCTCCATCTAAGTAAATTGCTCCGATCACCGCTTCAAAGGCATCCGAAAGAATCGAATCCCTCTTATTTCCCCCTGTGGAAAATTCTCCTTTTCCGAGACGGATATAATTTCCGATCCCGATCTGTCTGGCAGAATCCGCAAGGCTTCTCTCGCACACGAGACTTGCCCGCAGCTTTGTCATATCTCCCTCCATATCGGAGCTGTGTTCGTGAAAAATAAAATCACTGCTCACCAGTTCCAATACCGCATCGCCGAGAAATTCGAGACGCTCATTATTCTTTTTGTATGGCCAGTGCCTTTCGTTCGCAAACGAGCTGTGTGTAAGCGCTGTCTCCAGATAGCGGGTATCCCGGAATGTGTACCCGATCACTGCCTGAAATTCTAATAAACCTTTCATGATCATTCACATATGCTTTCTTTTATTTTTTCATTGATCTTCTGCTTCTTAAAGGAAATACATTGTTTGACCGCAATCTCAATCTCTTTCGCAGAAGAATTTCCATGCGCCTTTACGACAAGTCCCTTTAATCCGAGAAGCGGGGCGCCGCCCTGACTGCTCGTGTCAAACTGCTTCTTTAATCCCTTGAGCGCCGGTTTTATGAGAAGCGTACCAAGCTTCGTGCGAAGGCTCGACAAAAGGCCCTGCTTAAGACTGTCAAACATCGTAAGTGCCAGTCCTTCAAAGAATTTCAGCACGATATTTCCCACAAATGCCTCACAGACGATCACATCCGCCGCCCCCTTCACGATCTCACGCGCCTCAATGCTTCCGATGTAATTTATGTCAGAGCATTCTTTTAATAAAGGCTTTGTATCCTTTACAAGCTGATTTCCTTTCTCCTCCTCCGTTCCGATATTCAAAAGCCCGATGGTCGGATTTTTCTTTCCCATCACATTTTCAAAATAAATCGAACCCATCCGTGCAAACTGTACGAGATGCTCCGGTCTTGCATCCACATTCGCACCGCAGTCGATCAGCAGGGAAAATCCTTTTGTGGTCGGGATAAACGACGCAAGAGGCGGCCGCTTGATTCCTTTCAATCGCCCTACCACAAGCTGTCCGCCGACAAGGATCGCTCCGGTACTGCCTGCCGATACCACCGCATCTGCCCTGCCTTCCCTGACTAACTTCATCGCCACGACAAGAGAAGAATCCTTTTTATCCTTGATCGCTGACGTCGGCACATCACCCATGTCGATGATCTCCGTTGCATTCACGATCTCGATCCCGTTTTTGTCATATTCGTATTTGGAAAGTTCCTCTTTGATTGGCGCCTCCTTCCCCACAAGGATCACCTTGATCTCATCGCTTGAATTTACTGCGTTGACCGCCCCTTTTACGGTCTCTGCCGGAGCGTAATCTCCGCCCATAGCATCAAGGGCAACAATAACTTTTTCCATCGTTTTACCTCATTTCTATCTTTTGCGCAAGTTCCTTTTCGCAATCTTATTTAAAGCCACCCGATTGTTCGAGTGGCTTATCGAATTCATACTTTTTTATAAAAAAATGATTGGAAGGAATCCAGACCATAGCGTTCTGCGCCAATGATCTGTTCCGTACTTCCTACAAAAAGAACACCATTCTTTTTTAATGACCGTACAAATTTTTTGTATATTCCATCCTTTGCCTCCTCGGTAAAGTAGATCATAACATTCCGGCAGACGATCAGATCCACATCGGTCGGATAGGAATCTTTTAACAGGTTATGCTCTTTAAACGTAATACAATACTTGAGCGAGTTTGACACCTGATATAATCCGCAGTCATCTTGTTTGAAAAAACTTTTAAGATACCGTTCCGGAAGGCCTTTGACGCTTTTTTCGCTGTATAGTCCCTTCTTTGCCTTTGACAAAACCTCTTTGTCAAGATCCGTTGCAATGATCTCCACTTGGCTCAAAGGAACAAAGTCACTGAGAACCATCGCCAATGTATATGGCTCATCTCCTGTCGAACATGCCGCACTCCATATCCGGATCTTTCGGCCGGACAGCTTCAAAAGATGAGGGATGACCTCTTTTTCCAACGTGTGCCACTGTGCCGGATTCCGGTAAAACTCGGAGACGTTGATCGTCAGATAAGTGATAAACCGATCGTAGACGTCACTCTCCTTTTTGATCTTTTGAAAAAAATCATCGTATCCGTTGCAATGGTTTTTGGAAATAAAGTTATCGATCCTCCGCTTCATCTGGCTTTCTTTGTAAGAACTCAGATCGATCTTGGAAAGCCCCAAAAACTCTTTTTTAAAATCTTCGTAAGTAATCAACATATATCATATACCACCAAGCAGTCCCATCAGAGCCTTTATTCTGCATCCTCTTGTGTGGAAGCCTCTGTCTCTTCTGTCTCCACAGTCTCTTTCACTTCTTCCGGCGCTTCTGCTTCCACAGTTTCCTCCACCTCTTCCGGTGCTTCTGCTTCTACAGTTTCCGGCTCTTCTTCCTCTGCCGCTTCCTTCTGATTTTCGATTTCTAATGCCTTGATGCTAAGGCTGATCTTCTTTGCCTCCTCATTGAAATCCACGATCTTTGCTGTGATCTCCTGACCGGCTTTCAGTACATCAGATGGTTTCTCGACATGTTCGATCGAAATCTGCGATACATGCAAAAGTGCATCAATTCCCTCTTCTAGTTCAACAAAGGCACCAAAATCTGTCATGCGGGCAACTTTGCCGGTGACAACCGTTCCTTTTGCATACTTCTCTGCCGCATTTTTCCACGGATTGTTGGAATCCAGTTTCATCGTAAGGGCAATCTTCGTATCGGAAATATCCTTGATCATGACAGATACCTGATCGCCTACTTTAAAGAGTTTCTTCGGATCGTCGACACGTCCCCAGCTCATCTCAGAGATATGTAACAGCCCATCGGCTCCGCCAAGATCGATAAAGGCACCGAAATCCGTAAGGTTTTTCACCGTACCCTCTACCATCATGCCGACTTCGATGCGGGCGAACAACGCCTCCTGCATTTCCTTTTTCTTTGCTACGATCAGCTGTCTGCGGTCGCCAATGATCCTTCTCTTGCGTGGATTAACTTCCGTGAGGACAAACTCGATCTCCTGTCCTGCATACTTGGATAAGTCTTTCTCATATACATCTGAGACAAGGCTCGCCGGGATAAATACTCTTCCCTCGCCGTAATTTACGCTCAGACCGCCTTTTAATGCAGTAGCCACCGTGCCTTTCAGGACTTCATGGTTTTCCATCGCCTCTTCAAAGACTTTGTTCATCTTATCCTGCTGTAATCTCTTGTAAGTAAGAAGAACCTGACCTTCACCGTCGTTCACTTTAAGTACCTTGACAGTGAGTTTATCATCTACGTTGACTTCTTTTGTCAGGTCAACGTCCGGATTGTTGCTGTATTCATTCTTTGTTAATATACCGTCTGCTTTATATCCAATGTTTAAGATAATTTCACTATCCTTAACGCCGATGACTGTCCCTTCTACAACCTCATTATTATGGATTGTTACTAATGATTCCTCTAATAATTCTCCAAAACTTCTCTCTTCTGACATGCCTCTAGAACCTCCTGAATAATGTTTTTTGGGGTGGATGCCCCCGCAGTAATACCTAGGCTTTCAGAAAACTGGATGCCTTTCATATCCAGATCTTCCAATGTTTGTATAAAATAAGTGTTCTCACACTGATTTTTACTGATTTCAAATAACTTTCTAGAATTTGAACTGTTCCTCCCGCCTATAACAATCATGGCATCCGAAACGGAAGCAAGTTCCTTTGCCTCCTTCTGTCTTTCTGCCGTAGCATTGCATATAGTATTCACAGCAATTATATCATAACCTTTTTTTGAAATAATTTCAACTAAATCTTTAAATTTTTTGTAATTAAATGTCGTCTGTGCCACCACACATACTTTTTTTTCAGGATTTTCAGGCTCAAAGCCCCGAATTTCGGCTTCTGTCTCCATCGCTCTTCCTTTGCCGGCACACCATCCGAGGATCCCCTGCACCTCCGGGTGCTGTTTGCTTCCTATGATCAGGATATCATACCCCTCACTGGCATATTTCCAGACCGTATCATGGATCTTCTTCACAAAGGGACAGGTGGCATCTACCATTTTACAGTTTTTTTCCTCGAGACATTCATACACCTGTTTGGATACTCCGTGGGAGCGTATGACCACCGTCGCCCCACAAAGCCCCGTGTCCTCACGCAGCAGGTCGTCTTCTCCGATCACGGTCACGCCTTTCCCTGCAAGATCTGCCACAACCTCCTCATTGTGTATGATCGGGCCAAGCGTAACGACTTTTTCCCCTTTCTCTGCTTCGCTGTACGCCAGCTCTACTGCACGTTCAACCCCAAAGCAAAAGCCTGCTGTTTTTGCCAGTGTTACGTTTCGCATGTCTGCGCTCATGCCGAGTGCCTCCTTTGCCGGACGGTAAATTCCCGGTCAACTTTTTTTTACGATGGAAATGATCTTTTCCACCACTTCATCGATTCCCATATCGGATGAATCTAACAATATGGCGTCCTCCGCCTGTCTTAGCGGCGAGATTTTCCGGCTCATATCCTGTTCATCCCGAAGTATGATATCTTTTTCAATCTGTGTGAGGTCGCATTCCATACCTTTTTCTTTCAGCTCTTTATACCGGCGTTTTGCCCGTACTGCGGAACTGGCTGTAAGATAGATTTTAACATCTGCCCCCGGAAGTACGACGGTTCCAATATCCCTGCCATCCATGATGACATCCGAACTTGCCGCCATTTCTCTCTGGAGTGCCACAAGCTTTTCCCGGACGCACCCGTAAGCGGCAACGACAGATGCCTGATTGCCAACCTGTTCGTTCCGGATCTCCGTGGATACATTCTCTCCATTCAAAAAAATCTGCTGGCTTCCGTCTTCATACGTGATCGTTATTCCAATTTCATCACAATGCGCACGAACCGCTTCCTCGTCCTTCGTATCAATGCCATTTTTTATAAAATAAAGCGCCATAGAGCGGTACATCGCCCCGGTATCGATATAAACAAACGACAGCTTTTTTGCCACAAGTTTTGCGATTGAACTTTTTCCTGCTCCGGCAGGCCCATCAATAGCTATATTCATCTCTTTACTCCTGTTCTGTGATTTTATTCCCGCGTACGTAAACGCATGGGTCAAATACCCCGCCCATCTGCTGCACTTTTTCCGGCAAGATATCCGGTCGACCATGCGATCTGTAAGTTGAACCCGCCGGTAAGGGCGTGTACATCCAGTACCTCTCCGGCAAAATACAGATTTTTTATCCGCCGGCTCTCCATCGTGGAAGGATTGATCTCTTTCACGCTCACGCCGCCGGCTGTGATGACTGCTTCGTTCCATCCCCGCAGGGAAGCAACGCGAAACACCATGCCTTTCATCGTATTTACAAGGCGTTCCCGCTCTTCTTTTGTGATCTGGTTTACTGGTTTGTCCCCCTCTGCCTCCGCCATCTCAAGCATGACAGGGATCAGGCTCTTGGGAAGAAGGCCTCCCATCGCATTTTTTAGGCTGATCTTAGGCGCCGCCTCAAAATCGCGCACGATCCTTTTGTGGAGTTTTTCCTTTAAAAGAGCCGGTTTGCAGTCGAGCCGGACAAAGACCGGCTGGTTCGCAAGCTCCTTTCCGATATAACAGGAGGCAGACAAAACGACTGGGCCGGTGATCCCAAAATGCGTAAACATCATTTCCCCAAATTCACGGTACAACTCCTTTTCCCCGCCATTTTCTTTGCGTATAAAAAAAGATAACTCTACATTTTTCAGGGATAACCCCTGCATCTTTGCCGGAGCTCCTCCCTGAATATTCATCGGAACAAGTGCCGGGCTGCATGGTGTGATCCCGTGGCCGGTTTCTTTTGCAAAACGAAACCCATCTCCGTCCGAACCGGTACTCGGATAGGACATGCCTCCGGTGGTCACGATGATCTTTTCCGCAAAAAGTTTATTCCCATTCTCCAGTCTTACACCGGCCGCCTTACCGTCCTCCGTAATAATTTCTGTCACTTTGCTGTGGAATAAAAACGTTACTCCGTTTTTTTCACACTCCTTTTGTAATGCTTTTATGACATCGGAGGATTTGTCGGATTTGGGAAACACCCGGTTTCCACGCTCGACTTTCACCCCTATGCCGCATTTTTCAAAAAAATCCATCACATCAAAATTTGTGAACGAATAAAAACTGCTGTATAAAAATTTGCGGTTTGAAACCACATTCTGAAATAAGTTCTCCGTATCACAGGCATTTGTGATATTGCATCGTCCTTTTCCAGTGATGTAAATCTTTTTGCCGGCTTTTTCATTCCGCTCTGCGATGCACACGTCTGCACCTGCCGCCCCGGCTGCCGCCGCAGCCATCATTCCTGCCGCTCCGGCCCCGACCACCAGTAATTCATATTTTTTCATTCTTGTTCCTCTTTATCTGGAGCTGTAGACTTCGTCATCTGGAGCTGTAGACCTCGTCTTCCCCAAACGCAAAATTATCCGACCGGTAAGCACCGTCTCCGGCACGGAATACTACTTCGTTGATATATGAAATGTTATCTAGGATACTATTGGAAATACAGTCTAAGATCATCGTCTCAAACTTCTTGGAACATTTTTTAATCGGTGCATACTCACTGTCAAACGTGATATAAATACGTGATTTTTCTTCCTCAATCTCAGTAACTTCTATTTTTTCCTCTAAATTCGCGACGACCTCATTGATGATAAAAGCAGGGGTAACCCGGGTATCCGAATCTACCGGAACCTTTAATGGGACAAGCTGTTCATTGATGCCATCCACCGTATAGACAGACAGGGTTTGGATTCCACTGACCCCGCTTCCGGACACAGCCGGCATCTCCGAATTTTCTGCCATCTGTATATCCTCCTGTGTCAGTTCCATATCATCCTCCGGCTCATTCAGAAAACTGCACCCGGCCATAAGACAAAGAACCATAAAAAGGGCTGACAGATATAATGTGTGTTTTTTCAAAAAGGTCACTCCTTCAGGCATTTTTTCGCAAGAGCCAGTGCCGCCTGTACAGAAGCATTCCTCACCGTTTGTCTGTCACCCTCAAACACATGGCGTTCTACAACTGTCTCCCCGAAGCAATAACACCCGATATAAACGAGACCAACTGGTTTTTCCGACGTTCCGCCATCCGGCCCGGCAATTCCTGTGACGCTGATGGCAACTTCTGCTTTTGCCGCCTTCGCCGCCCCGGCTGCCATCTGCTCCGCCGTCTCCCTGCTCACAGCGCCGACGCTCTCCAATGTCTCTTTTTTTACACCAAGCAGTTTTTCTTTTGCTTCGTTCGAGTAGGTGACAAAACTTTGTCCAAACACTTCCGATGCACCGCCCACATTTACAATGGCTGCTGATACAAGCCCTCCGGTACATGACTCTGCTGTTGTAATGCTAGCATGTCTTTTTGTCAATTCTTTGACAAGCCATTCTTCCAGACTTTCCATAATAGCCCCCTATTTTTTTCAAGATACATCTTTTAATACATCCCGGTTTTTATAAATATAATCAAAGAGAGAAATAACAGTCAGAACAAGTGCCGCATAGATCAATACCTGTTCGATAATCCGAAAAACTGGATGCTGGAAATTAAAGATCAGAACGATCGCCATGATCATCTGTACCGTCGTTTTTACTTTTGCCCAGTAACTTGCTGCGATGACGATTCCTTTTTCCGCCGCCACAAGCCGAAAACCGCTGATGATAAATTCCCTGCCGATGATCACGATGACCACCCATACCGGCATCGGGCAATCCGGATCTGCCACAAAACAGATCATCGCCGAACAGACAAGGATCTTATCCGCCAAAGGATCCATAAATTTACCAAACGTCGTCACAAGATTGTATTTTCTTGCGATATATCCGTCAAAAAAATCTGTGATGCAGGCGAGTATAAACACCGTGGCCGCAATAATGTCCGAATATGGAAATGTTTTCCAGATCATGAACACGATCAACACAGGGATCATGATCACCCTGAGTATCGTCAGTCTGTTTGGCACATTCATCGTTTAATCCTCCTCATCATACAATTCTCCCATCAGATCATATCCCATTGCCTCTGTCACCATAAGCTCCACGAACGTTCCGGACAGGATTTCAAAAGGTGCATGGAAAAATATACAGCCATCGACATCCGGCGCATCCCGGTACGTTCTCGCCACATAGACGTCATCCTCCGGCAGATAGCCATCTACGACAGCCCTGAGTTTTGTTCCTGTCATCCGGGCATTCTGTTCGAAAATAACCTGCTGCTGTGCCTGCATGATCGCATCGGCACGCTCCCTCTTCGTCTCTTCGTCTAACTGCCCATCAAATTCCGCTGCCCTTGTTCCCTCCTCCGGCGAGTAGGGAAAGACGCCAAGACGGTCAAATTTCATCTCTTTTACAAATTCAATACACTCTTCATGCTGTTCTTTTGTCTCTCCCGGAAAACCGCTGATAAATGTTGTCCGGAGTACGATATCCGGAATTGCTTCCCGGAGCATATGGATTTTCACATATAAGTTATGTTTGTTTGTAAGTCTGCCCATTTTTTTCAAAATTACATCATTGCAATGCTGCACTGGAAGATCCAGATAGTGGCAGATTTTCTTGTTTTCACGAATCACCTCGATAAGTTCCTCCGTGATTTCCTCCGGATAACAGTACAAAATGCGCAGCCATTCCACGCCCTCGATCTGGGAAAGCCTTGTCAAAAGTTCCGGCAGTTTTTTCTCTCCATACAAATCGATTCCATAAAGTGTTGTCTCCTGTGCGACCAATATCACTTCTTTTACACCTTTAGCGCTGAGACGAACCGTTTCCTCTACCAGCTCTTCCATCGGCACGCTGCGGTATTTTCCCCGCATAGATGGAATGATGCAGTAGGAACAATTTTTATTGCACCCTTCGCTGATCTTCAGATAGGCGACATGGCTGCATCCCGACAAATGACGTTCCGTGAGTTTGGAGGGAAGATATGACAGTTCTTTTGTCATCACTGCCTTCTCTCCCTGAAGCGCCTGTCGAACCACCTCAGAGACCGCATCATAAGCGGCTGTTCCAATGACGCCATCAAGTTCCGGCATCTCGTTCAGGATTTCCTCCCGATACCGCTCTGCAAGACATCCGGCGGCAATCAGGACTTTACAGATTCCGCTTTTTTTATACTCTGCCAGTTCCAGAAGGGTTTCGATACTCTCCTGCTTTGCATCGTGGATAAACGCACATGTGTTAACGATGATGACATCTGCCTCCTGCGCTTCGTCGGTAAGTACATATCCTTCATTGCCGAGTATGGCAAGCATCTTCTCGCTGTCTACCAGATTTTTGTCGCATCCAAGAGAGACAAAATACAGTTTCATCATTTATTGCAGTCCTTTCGCCTCAACACAGTTGTTCATAAGCATTGCGATCGTCATCGGGCCGACGCCGCCCGGAACCGGGGTGATCGCCGATGTGACCGGCTCTACGTCGTCAAAATCAACGTCCCCGCACAATTTATTGTCAGCTCCTCTGTGGATTCCGACATCTATGACTACAGCGCCTTCTTTCACGTAATCTTTTGTGATAAATTTTGGTTTACCGATCGCTACGATCAGAATATCGGCACGTTTTGTCACTTCTTTTAAGTCTTTTGTCCGCGAGTGGCAGACCGTCACTGTCGCATTTTCACGGAGCATAAGGAGTGCCATCGGTTTTCCTACGATATTGCTTCTTCCCACGATCACACATTCTTTCCCCTCGATTTGTACCCCGGAACGCTTGAGAAGCTGAATGACGCCGGCCGGCGTACATGACACAAATCCCGGCTGTCCGATGCTGAGTGCGCCGACGCTCTGCGGATGGAAACCATCCACATCCTTCGCCGGAGAGATCGTCTTTATGACTTTGTCCTCGTCCATATGGGAAGGGAGGGGAAGCTGCACGAGGATTCCATCTACATCTGCCCTCTCGTTCAATTTGCCGATCAATTCAAGAAGTTCTTCTTCCTTTGTCTCCTCCGGCAGCTCATAAGACAGGGAACGGATCCCGATATACTCACACGCCTTTTTCTTATTTCCCACATATACGGTAGACGCCGGATCTTCTCCGACTTGGATCACCGCCAGACAGGCATCTATCTTTTCTTTTTTTACACGCTCTTTTAATTCATCTTTAACCATCTGTGAAATCGCTTTCCCATCAATCCGCTTTGCCATTGTTTCCTCCATTCCTGCCCGGGGGCATTTTGCCTTTGATTTCTTATGAGTTTTCCACAATGCGGTCTCTCAAAGACTGCATATGATAATCTGTCCGGTTTATCACATCTGCGCACGCCCGGAGTTCATACATGATATTTTCCGCATCATCAATGTCTCTTTTATATTTGAGCTGATGCTCGAGACTTGCCCAAAAGTCCATCGCGATCGTCCGGATCTGTACCTCAACCCGCATCTGCTCTTTATGGTCAGAGAAAAATACGGGGACTTCTACGATCAGATGAAGACTGCGGTATCCGTTCATCTTAGGATTTTTTATGTAATCCTTCCGCTTGATGAGTTCAATGTCGTCCTGTGCGTTAAGCATATCTGCCACTTTGTAAATATCATCAATAAACGCACAGATCACCCGGACGCCGGCTACATCCGACAAATGTTCCATTGCGGCTTCCACAGTGATCGGATGCCCTTTCCGCTTTAATTTGGTGGCGATGCTCATCGGCTGCTTGATCCTTGATTTGATAAATTCAATGGGATTATGCTGCCTCGTAAGCGACAGCTCGTCATTTAAGACCTGAAGCTTTGTCTTTACCTCTTTGATCGCACAACTGTACATCATCATCATTTTTCTGAAATTTTTTTCTTCATCCACAAATACATGGGATTCATCGGTTGGTATCTGAATGTGATTCAGAAGCGATGTGTTAAGTTCCTGTTCTAACATAGTACACTCTCTCCTTTTTTCATCCCCCGGTGTTATGAAATACACATACATTTTAATT
Organism: Roseburia sp.; assembly: GCA_023664685.1. Classification (GTDB taxonomy): domain Bacteria; phylum Bacillota; class Clostridia; order Lachnospirales; family Lachnospiraceae; genus Eubacterium_F. The sequence continues at coordinate 24,720 of JAMPFC010000018.1, forward strand.
TTATAAGAAAACGGATATAAAGTCAAATAATTCTTTACTTTTTCGCCATGCCAAAGTATAATCATTCCAGAACGATGCAGACAAAAATGAAATGGGGCAGACATATGTTTCGACTTTGGGCAAAAGAATTTAAAGAGAATAAGATGCTTCGGGATATGGTCGTTGAAAATGACAGACCGGATCTAAACCGGACAAAAAAAGTATTTCAGGCGGTCGATGAGATCTGTTATGAATTTGATCTGTCAAAGCCGATCTGGCTGGATCACAATATATCTGAATTTAAACGAATCGACAAGACCCGTTTTACAAGCGATAATTTTATCGATGGCATTGATTTTGATTTTCTGGAGATTCATGTCATTGAAGAAGATAACTGAATATTTTCCCGGCTGTTGGACATACTTTCCTTAAAGAATGTGGGACAATTCAGTTCCCGGACAAAGGAAGGAGACAACAACTTTATGAAAGCTGTAGTTGATGAAGATACATGCATTGCATGTGGTCTGTGTGTCGGTACATGTGAAACGGTTTTTACTTTTAATGATGACGGAAAAGCGACCTCTCAGGTCGACGAGATCCCGCCTGAATGTGAAGAAGATGCAAAGACAGCCAGAGACGGTTGTCCGGTGGATGCCATTTCCATTCACTAATACAAAAATCTCCCTGCGGTGCTATCGTCTGGTTGCAACAATCTGCCAGACTGCGGCTTCCGCAGGGAGATTTTTTATACCGGGATTATTTATATATTTTCTCCACAGCCTCTTCTTTCCGGCATAGAAGCAATGCATGGTTGCTTAATGCTGTAGCATATTCACTCCCGGCTACAAGGTCTGCATAATGAAACCAGATGCGTCGCTGTTCCTCTGTAAATTCTCCGATCTTATCGTCCTCGATCAGAAAATCCAGCCCGGTCAGCCTGATTTTTGAAAGTCCAATCTCCTCGGCATCTTGTTCTATTTCTTCCGGCATTGTATAATAAAAAATATCCGTATGTACATCATCGGTTCCCCATGTCAAGACACAGTCATCAATCCTCGGGGTAAGCACCTTGTCCCATCCGAACACAGGAGCAAATTTTGCGATCACTCCTGTTTTATTGATGAAAGCAAATGCAACAATGCCATTTATCCGGCAAATCCTATAGCATTCCGAAATGCATTTTTTCCGATCCTCCCGATTTAGGTGGTACATCGGCCCAAGACAGAGAACTACGTCATAGCTGTCATTCCTGATCTGCTCGAGTTCTGTCGCATCCCCGGTATGTACCTGCATGTTTTCATAGCCGGCTTTCTGAATCTGCTCACGAAATATACTGACATTTACAGGTGATAGATCCACACCATGATATTCCTTGCAAAGAGGCCCATAATGCATCCCATAATAGCCTCCTCCGCATCCGAGTTCAATGACTTTTTTGTCTTTGCCAATATAGGGTTCCAGTGCTTTTTTCGTATACATAAATTCCATACCATATTCCCCATACTTTTTGGCTCGATCCACTTCTCCGCCTCCGGCATAAGCCTGAATTACTTTTTGTTTGTAGTCCATCTCCTGTCACATCCTTTCCACAATTTCTATAATTTTATGAATGAAAAAAGGAAACAGATTCCGATATTTACCCAGACATCTGTTTCCTGATTCACCTTATCATTCACGATCAATATCCAACAAAACCAAAATGAAAAATAAAGGATCACGTCTGAACGAATGTCTGTGGCACACTGACAAGACCTGCTTCTTCCATCACGACATACATCATGTGGGACTTCAGGTCTCGGGATGAAATCATGCTCATGTTATCTGATTTCAAATCCACAAACATCTTCGTTCTCCTTTTCTTCTGATTTTTCACAACTATAACATCCTGTAAATGTTTTGTCAAGAAAAATGTTTATGAAACAAACGATATAAAAAAAACGATATTGTATTTTAAATTGAATTGTTGTACAATGTTAGAAAATGATTTTGTGAGGTAACTTTATGCGACATATTATGAATGCACTTGATCTGTCTGTGGATGAACTGGATGATCTCATTTCACTTGCAGAGCAGATCATGGAAGCTCCGGATAAATATTCGGAATGCTGTAAAGGGAAAAAACTGGCTACCTGTTTTTATGAACCAAGTACACGAACAAGACTTAGTTTTGAAGCCGCTATGCTTAATCTTGGCGGGAGTGTTCTTGGTTTTTCTTCTGCCGATTCGAGTTCTGCTTCCAAAGGAGAAAGCGTGGCGGATACGATCCGTGTCATTTCCTCTTATGCCGACATATGTGCGATGCGCCATCCAAAAGAAGGCGCTCCTCTCGTAGCTTCCATGTACTCCTCGATTCCAGTCATCAATGCCGGCGATGGCGGACACAACCATCCGACGCAGACCCTGACTGACCTTCTGACGATCAAAAATCTGAAAGGACGCTTTGATCATTTGAAAATCGGGTTTTGCGGAGATCTGAAATTCGGGCGCACGGTTCACTCGCTGATTGACGCTATGGTTCGCTATCCGGGTGTGGAATTTGTCCTGATCTCTCCCCCGGAATTAAAAATCCCAGATTATCTCAGAAAAGAGACACTGGACGAGAACAACATTCCGTACAAAGAGGTCAGTGATCTTGACGCTGTCATCGGTGAACTTGATCTCCTCTACATGACTAGAGTTCAGAGGGAACGCTTTTTCAATGAGGAAGACTACATCCGGTTAAAAGACAGTTTTATCCTCGACGCACAGAAAATGAAGCTTGCCAGAGAGGACATGCTTGTACTCCACCCGCTTCCCCGGGTAAACGAAATTTCTACAGAAGTAGACGATGATGAACGCGCTGTATATTTTAAACAGGCTCAGTATGGCGTCTACATACGAATGGCACTCATTCTCACACTGCTTCATATAACCGTAAAATAAATAAAATCTGACAGGGATACCATTTGACTTGCCGGAATCAGAAAGGGATGAACTATATGTTAAATATCGGTGGATTAAATCAGGGGGTCGTCATTGACCACATAAAGGCCGGAGGCGCTATGGAAATCTATCATTATCTGAATTTGGAAAAATTGGATTGCAGCGTTGCGATCATTAAGAATGCAAGAAGCAATAAAATGGGGAAAAAGGATATTATCAAAATTGAGGGGCCTCTTCGTGTCGATCTTGATATTCTGGGGGTTCTTGACGAACACATCACGATCAATATCATTGAAAATGATGAAATTGTAGAAAAGCGCACACTAAACCTTCCCAATGTAGTTACAAACATCATTAAATGCAAAAATCCGCGTTGTATTACCTCGATCGAGCAGGAGCTTCCCCACCGTTTTAAGCTGACCGATAAGAAAAACCGGATCTATCGCTGTATGTACTGTGAACAAAAATTCAAGGGACAGTTTAACTAACTTAATGCTGTAAGCTGACATATATTTTTTCCGGATTTTCGGTTCCCAGTTTTCTGGCTGTCATCCCGATCTTCCGGATTTTTTCTATGTCCTCTTCGAGTATTCCGGCAATTTCTTCCACTGTCATACCGTTACACTTCATTTTTATGATAATACGAATCAGCGCCAGTGCCGCTCCCTGTTCGATTCCCTCTTCTTTTCCTTCTTCATGGATCATACGCATATGCTGTTCCTGATCATATTCAAAAATACTCATCTGGATCACCTCCGAACGGTTTTTTGTAAAAAATTCAGCAAGACATCCTTCTTCGATGCATTCCCTTTGTTTCTCGTTCTTTCATATAAGTTCCTCCCATTTGATACAGGCGAAAAACAAAGTATCTCTATATGTCCCCGCCTAAATTATTGTGATTTAAGCAAGAACAATTCCAGATCAATATGTGTAGAAAAATAGATTTCAGATATATACCAGATAGTAAACTTGCTTATTGCCATGATAACATGTATTTTCACAAATTGCAAGTAAAATTTTTTAAAAAAAGTTATTTCGGGTTCCGTATGTCGTAGCGTACCCATCCCCTTACATGGGCACTCTCGTTATTTAAGCACGTAGTGGTATGGATGTTGAAACCACCAACATCTCATACCAACGCGCTTAAAACCCATGTGCGGGGATGGGTACGCTATGACATACTGGATTCCTGATAAAATCGGTGTCCATACATAGTGGAAGCTACGTTCCCACGCATTTTATCATAACTATTATGCATGAGTGCTCACCTCAAAACCTACGGTTTTTTCTGTGCATATCGATGTTGCGCAGCAACTCGCATGGCTCAGCTTTGCTGAGACTATTTTATCCTAATTCTTCCAACATCTGAAGATCCGTTTGGATGGATATTCCCATCGTAGTCAGAAAATCCCCACTGATCGCCGCATTTGCCCCGGAACGAAAACAGGATTTCCCTTTATCCGCCAGATATTCCCTCCCTGCCGCAAGACGTATGAAGGCATCCGGCAAAGCAAACCGAAGAATGGCAATGATTCTACGCATGTCGTCCATTTGCAGGGGACGCACACTCTCAAAGGGAGTTCCTGACACCGGATCCAACATATTTACAGGGACTGATTTCACGCCAAGTTCCCTTTCCTCCAGCGCCAGATCAATTCGATCCTCCATCGTCTCGCCTACTCCAAAGAGCGCACCACTGCACACAGAAAGTCCGATGTCATTGGCAGCGCGGATAACTTCCTTCTTCTGCTCATATGTGTGGGTGGTACACAATGACGGAAAAAATGCCTCCGAGCTTTCAAGATTATTATGTATCATCTGCAGTCCCGCAGCCCGTAGCTTTTTCAGCTGCTCCCTATCAAGAAGTCCAAGAGAACCGCAGATTCTCAGATTCGTTTTCCTCCGCAGTTCTCGCACCGTCTTGCAAAGCCTGTCCGTATCTGCCACAGAAAGAACTCTTCCCGATGAGACAAGACCATATGCCATGATGTTCTTTTTCTCCTTTTCCACAGCATCTTTTACAAGCTCCTCCGTGGAAAGAAGTGAAAATGAAGGAATCTCTTTACTAGAGCGGTTTGCACAGGACTGGGCGCAGAATCGGCAGTCCTCTGGACATACACCGCCTTTTGCGCTGATGACGGCACAAAGATCAAAGACATTTCCGCAGAAATGCCTTCGTATTTCATCCGCCGCCTGACAAAGCTCCTCCAATGGTTCCTCCACAAGTTCCATCAGCTCTTCTTTTTTTAACAATTCGCCCTCAAATAGTTTTTTCTGATATTGTTCCAATTTCTTCATAATGATTCATCACCTTTATGAGTGGTTTTGCGACAAAGCTCGCTGCAACACATTTTACAGCATCCAGAGGAAGAAATGGTGCGCACCCAGTCAAAAATGCCGCCTTCAAGGACATTCCGGTCACGATCACCATCCATCCCACCGCAAAAATATACATGATCGGAATCCCGACAAAAACCGTAATAAGCGCATAGCGGAAAATATTATATTTCTTTCCTTTCAAAAACGAAATCAGCACAACTGCTGCGAGAAAGCCGATAAAAAAACCGCCCGTCGGCCCAAACAGATAATTCAATCCGCCTTTCCCGCCATTAAATACTGGAACACCGATCGCTCCCAACAAAATATAAACAAGTATGGATATCCCCGCCTCAAGGGGCGAAAGCAACAGGGCGATCAGGTTTACTGCCAAAGTCTGCAGGCTGAGCGCAGCTACAGCAAAAGGCAGCGGAATCACAATATACGATGCCACGATCAAAAAAGCTGTCATAAACGTAATTTTCGTAAGCATGCGTGTTCTTTTTGAAACATTCATAATGTTAACCTCTTTTCTCGTTAAGTTAACAATAGTATATCAAAGAAAAAGAAAAATGTCAACCATGCATGTTGACTGGTTGACATTTAGAAATTTTCTGTTCAATTTTTTCATACTAAACGATATTAAAACAATCCCGTGATCCGTCCGGTATCATCCACATCGATCCGCTCTGCCGCCGGCACTTTTGGCAGCCCCGGCATCGTCATGATCGTTCCTGTGATCGCCACGACAAATCCGGCGCCTGCTGATACATACACCTCCCGAATGTGTATCGTAAAATCTTCCGGACGCCCAAGAAGTGACGGATCATCCGAAAGGGAGTACTGGTTTTTCGCCATACATACCGGCATATTTCCAAATCCAAGCCTCTCTAGCCGGTCAAGCTCCCTCTCCACTGCCTTATCGTATACGACATCCTTTGCACCGTAGATTTCCTTTGCCACCGTTTCGATTTTTTCCCGCAGTGAAAGAGACGCTTCATACAAGCACTGGAAATGACTTTCTTTCGTCTCGATCGTCTCCACTACTTTCCGGGCAAGTTCAAGTCCGCCCTCTCCTCCTTTTTCCCACACTTGGGACAAGGCAAATTCACAGCCCCTCTCTTCGCAGAATTTCTTAACATATGCCAATTCCGCCTCCGTATCCGTTATAAACTGGTTCAATGTCACAACGCACGGAACATGATATTTGGAAATATTTTCAATATGTTTTTCCAGATTGACGATGCCCTTTTTCAGCGCCTCCAGATTTTCCTCTCCCAGATCGCTCTTTGCCACACCGCCATTGTATTTTAATGCCCTCACCGTAGCGACAAGTACGACCGCATCCGGCTTGAGACCGCCCATACGGCATTTGATATCAAAAAATTTCTCAGCGCCAAGATCTGCCCCAAAGCCCGCTTCCGTAATCGTATAATCCGCCAGTTTCAGCGCAGTTCTTGTGGCACGCATACTGTTACATCCATGAGCGATATTGGCAAATGGCCCGCCATGTACGATCGCTGGCGTATGCTCCAACGTCTGGATCAAGTTTGGTTTTAATGCTTCTTTCAACAGAGCCGCCATAGCCCCCACTGCATTCAGCTCTCCTGCTGTCACCGGCTCTCCGTCATAATTATAGGCAACGATGATCCGCCCCAAGCGTGCTTTCAGATCCTTCATATTTTCTGCCAGACAGAGAATCGCCATGATCTCAGAAGCCACGGTAATAATAAAATGATCTTCTCTCGTCACACCGTCTGTCTTTCTTCCAAGCCCGACTGTAATATTCCTAAGTACCCTGTCATTCATATCCTCACAGCGCTTCCACACGATCTGTTTTGTGTCGATCCGAAGGGAATTGCCCTGTTGGATATGGTTATCTAACATCGCCGCCAAAAGATTATTCGCCGACGTGATCGCATGAAAATCCCCGGTAAAATGGAGGTTCAGTTCGTCCATCGGAACCACTTGGGCGTATCCGCCGCCTGCCGCTCCCCCTTTGATACCAAAACACGGGCCAAGAGATGGTTCCCTGAGAGCGATGACCGCCTTCTTTCCCAGTTTATGCATCGCCTGTCCCAGACCGACTGTCGTCGTCGTTTTTCCTTCTCCTGCCGGAGTTGGATTGATCGCTGTCACTAGAACAAGTTTTCCATCCGGAGCATCTTTTACCCTTTCCCACAGATCATCCGTCAGTTTCGCCTTATATTTTCCATACAGGTCAAGTTCCTCTTCTGAAATATCCAGTTTCCCTGCCACCTCTTTAATTGGTGCAAGCTCTGCCTCAAGGGCAATATCAATATCCGATTTCATCCTATACCTCCTTATCGTGCATAAGCACTCACTCCGGTTTTTCGGTGTTCGTTAGATGTTCATATCGATCATGCATAAGCACTCACTCCGAAACCTGCTTAGACTATTATACCACAATATAATGATATTTCAACGTGTTTTTACACAACATGTAGCTTTTCTTCTACCAGATACCGGACATACTCCCTGACGATATCAAACTCCGGCGCACAGCGGTATAGCATCCTCGCTCCCACGACATCCTCGATTTCATTTAAGATCATATTCTCCCCGTCGTCCAGTATAAAATCAATTCCTGCCATTCCAAAATCAAATTTGCTGATCACCCGGCGCACCGTTTCCATCTGGGAGGCCTCCAGCGAATACAAAGATACCGCTGCCCCTCTGGAATAATTTGCGCGAAAATCTCCGGCGCAACTGCGCATGACAGCCGCCACGATCTCCTGCCCGATCACGTACACCCGCAGATCCCGGCCCGCCCGGTCAGTCCGTACCATCGGCTGAAGCACAAAATCCTGTCCCGGCATCTCTTTTCGGATTTTATCGCGCTCACAAAAAAGGGAAAACACCTGACTGCCGCCATGACCATTTACTGTCTTGACCACAAAATCTTCTGCCTGTCCGATCAGCATGCGTTCTTGTTCTTCATGTGTAGAATATTTGAAATGCTCTAAAAAATAAGTACGAAGCTCTTCTTTCTCCTGTCCTAAAACACAAGATAAGTCTGAATGGGCAAACGATAAAGACGGAACACACAGAACGGTCTTTTTCAGATACGAAAGTGTCTCCCCCTTGTCATTACAGATGCGGCTTACCTGATAGGAATTAAACACAGGAATCCCATGCTCTTCCAAAAAAAGATTTAGTTCCGGTTCGATCGTGCGCACAAGCGCAAATACCGGCGTTTCGCCGCCGGTAATCCGTCCTCTCACATGATGGGCATAAACGGTCTCCACCTCGATTCCGTATGGGGCACATGCCGCTTCATACAACGTAATATAATCCCGGTTCCGCGCCAGTCCCTCCCTGTCATAGATCATCCACATCTTCATGAGTTATCCCCGTTCCTGTGATGAAATATATTCCATAATGTATTCCGCTGTATTCACTCCGGTACAGTCATACAGATTTTTAAAGTGGGCATTGGAATTTACCTCACATACCACGAACCCGTTTTCGCCAAACAAAAGATCGACGCCGCCAAAATCGCAGCCCACTGCCCGGCATGCCCGGATCGCCAGTTCGCACGCTTTTTCATCCGGTTCGTATTTCTCCTTGCTGCCGCCATATGTAATATTTGCCCGGAAATCCTGATCCGAAAAACGCCGCATCGCCGCAATCACCTTGTCGCCGACCACTTGGAGCCTAACGTCCTGCCCACAGCTCGTGCTGATATATTTCTGGAAAAGAAACGGGGTATGTTGAAGATCGCTCACGATTTTTTTCATCTGTTTGCGGTTATCCACCTTATAAACCTGCTCTCCAAAAGAACCAAATGCTTCCTTAATGATCATCGGATACCCGAGTCCTGCCTCAAACCGCCGGATAAACTCAAGGGATGGAAAACCAATATTTTCATAAGTCATCGGAGCAGACACGGTCTGCGGAATCGGAAGTCTAGCCTCGAAAAGTGCGGTATACGTCTTTCGCTTATCATCGCAGATTTCAATCGCCTTGCTGCTGTTATACACCGGAATCCCGGACAATTCAAGGTATCTTGCCAGAATCACATCCTTGTCCCAGAAAAGAACAAAATCCGGTTTCTTAAGCCCCTTCCTCATCTCAAAAACTCCAGTATAAACTTCAGAGTTAAATACCACATCCAGATGAATCTGGTATTTTTCCGCCGCCTCAAGAAACATCGTGGTAAGCTCTGAAAATTTGCTCGTATACAAAAAACCGTTTACTATGATCCATCCTCTCATGCTTCTCCTCCGTTCTCTCCATTTTCCAGATAATTTTCAAACTGCTCCATCGACATCAGGATCGTTCTCGGCTTCGTCCCCTCCTCTGGGCCGACTACGCCCGCCTCGCAGAGCTGATCCATGATCCTTGCCGCCCGGTTAAAGCCAATGCGGAACACCCTCTGCAGCATCCCGATCGACGCCTTATCTTTTTCGATGATAAACCGTCCCACCTCGACAAACAATTCATCCTGCTCATTGCCGCCCGGTGCGCTTCCCGCAGCTCCCGCTTTTGTTCCAACCGGATTGGCATTAATATGCTTTGTCACCTCTTCGTTGTAAGAAGGCCCCGGCTGCTGCTGTTTCAAAAATGCCACGACGCCATCCCGCTCCTCATCCGAGACAAAAGCACCCTGAATGCGAACCGGTTTGGGATAATCCTGCGGCGCAAAAAGCATATCTCCATTTCCAAGAAGCTTCTCCGCCCCGGCACTGTCGATGATCGTCCGCGAATCGATCGCAGAAGAAACGGAAAGTGCGATCCTTGATGGGATATTTGCCTTGATCAGACCGGTAATGACATTGACAGACGGACGCTGGGTCGCCAGTACAAGATGGATACCGGCAGCTCTCGCAAGCTGTGCAAGGCGGCACACCGCATCCTCGACCTCGCCCGGCGCCACCATCATAAGGTCGGCAAACTCATCCACGATAATGACGATCTGGCACATCCTCTCATATGTGTTTTCTTCATTATGTTTTAACCCTTTTATTTTCTTATTATAGCTCTTAATGTCCCTGACCCCGAGTTCCGCAAATTTATTATAGCGCACGGTCATCTCCTGAACCGCCCAATTCAAAGCCGCCGAAGCCTTTTTCGGGTCTGTGACGACCGGGATCATCAGGTGGGGAATATCCGCATAGGCGGTAAGCTCGACCATCTTCGGATCGACCATGATAAATTTAACTTCATCGGGATCCGCTTTATATAAAATACTCATGATCAGCGTATTGATGCAGACAGATTTTCCGGAACCCGTCGCACCCGCCACGAGCATATGCGGCATTTTCGCAATGTCTGTCACGATCGTTTTTCCGCTGATATCCTTTCCTACCGCAAAGGACACTTTCGATTTTGCACTCTGAAATTCCTTGCTCTCAAGGAGTTCCCTCAGTGTCACCATGTTCCTTTTCGCATTCGGTACTTCGATCCCAACTGCCGCTTTCCCGGGAATCGGAGCCTCAATCCGGATATCCGAAGCAGCCAAGCTCAATTTGATATCATCCGCCAGTCTTGTAATACTGCTCACTTTCACGCCCTGCTCCGGCACCAGTTCATACCTTGTCACACTCGGCCCGCAGCTTACATCTCCCATCTTTACCCGGACGCCAAAACTCTCAAGCGTATCCTGCAATTTAGCGGCTGTCTCCAAAAGATCCGTATCACTAAGTCCCTTTCCACCGGATTTTGGCTTTGAGAGAAGCTCTAACGACGGGAAAACATATGTACTCTCTTTTTGCTCGGGTTTCGCCGGCGTTTTTTGTATTTCCGCCTGAATCTGAGCGGTTTCTTTTTCAAGCTGTCCGCTGTCCGTTTTTGCTTTCTTCGCCGGCGTCTTAGGGCTTTTCTCTGTTGTCTGTGGCGGCTCTGTATTTGTGTTTGACTCTTCTGCTACAGCCTTTTTCTTTTTCCCGCCGAATTTTGTCTCAAGCTCTTCCTGATAGACCGGAGGCTCCTCGGAAACAGGTGTATCATTTCGGATAATGGAAATATTTGGAATCTCCTTTTTCTTTTCGTCTTTCTTTTTCTTCGCCGCCTTCTTTTTATCAAATGTATGCACCTTCATCTGGCGTTCTGACGCATTTGTCTCATCTTCTTCATAAGCTTCATACTCCACATATTCTCCGGAAGCCGCTCTTTTTTCTTCATACAGCTCACGGATCGCCGCAAAGATCAGCTTTCTTGTGATCAGCATGACAAATAAGAGCGTAAGACCCAGAATGATCACAAAGGAGCCAGCCCTGCCTGCGAGCAGCGTAAGCAGATAAGAAAGGATGCCTCCTAGTAACCCGCCCCCAATGCGCTCACTGCTGCAGACTTTATAAATTTCGATGAGTCCGTCCGCCTTGCTGTCGATCACCCATTGAAAAAGTCCGCATATGCATAGGTACAGCGCCGAACTGTAAATGATCTTTCGTTTTAATTCCTTATTTTCCGGATTGGATATAAATAATCCGCTCGCGATGAGCAGACCGACCGGAAACACATAAGAAGCCGCTCCGAACAGTCCAAACAAAAGCCCGCTCAAGAGTTTTCCCACTGCGCCGCACAGATCAAACTGACTGAGCAGCAACAAGATGGAGAAAATAATAATCACTAAAAAAATAATCTCTCTCGAAAGCGGAGATGCGTCCTGAACTTTTTTCACCGGTCTTCTTTTTTTCTTTGCCATTTTCCCCTCAAACCTTTCCGTCAAATCATATTTTTTAAATACGCAAGCGCAGAAGAAATATTTCCCACTTCATTCACCAGTTTTTCCTCCACTGCCTCTTTTCCCACAAGCACAGTCCCAAGATCTTTAGACAGCATGCCTGTATTCATCATAAGTTCCTCGATCCGTTCCTTCCCCGCCCCGCTGTTTCGGACGATAAAATCAATGATCCGGTCTTGGATCTGCTGAAACTGACCGTATGTCTGTGGCGCTCCGATCACCATTCCGCTCATGCGTACCGGATGGATGATCATCGTCGCACTCGGCACGATAAACGAATAATCCGTAGCTGTCGTCAGCGGCACGCCGATCGAATGGCTGTCCCCAATGATAAGGGATACGGTCGGTTTGCTTAATCCTGCGATCATTTCCGCCAATGCAAGGCCGCACGACACATCACCGCCCACTGTATTTACAAGAAATAAAATCCCCTTTATCTCCTCGTCATCCTCTGCCGATGCGAGAAGCGGAAGCAGATGCTCATACTTTGTCGATTTCGTATTTTCCGAAACGCACTCATGCCCCTCGATCTCCCCAATGATGGAGAGAAGTTCAATGCCCCCAAGCTGGCATTTTCCATATTCTTTGATATTATCTGTTCCCATGTCACACTCACCTTTTCTTTTTTCTTATAGTGTGACAGTTTTCCGGATATTTATACCTCATAAAAGGTACGATAGATTTCTTTTCTCCGGTCTTTTTTTACCGGAAATCCGTTTCTTACTTTCTGCGAAAGTTCTGGATCGATTTCATATAAAATACATTCATCTTTAAAGGAAGTGGTGATCTGTGTTCCCTCTAACCGATGTCCAAGACAGTCAAACGCCTCACTGGAAGCCTCGTATTCAAGACCTCCGCCGCTTCCCTTCCGGTTCACGCCGAGCATGACAGACTGTGTCTCGACCGCCCTTGCCTGAAGCAGACAATGCCAATGCGCCACCCTGTCCTTTGGCCAGTTTGCGATCACTGCTAAAACATCGTTTTCCTCACTGGATTTCTGAAAAATTTCAGGAAATCTCAAATCATAACATACGAACAGCCCGAACTTTACACCGTCAATCTCCACAGAAGCCAATTTGTCCCCGGCCTCATAAAAATGTGCCTCTTCCCCATAGGTAAACGGGTGCATTTTTTCATAGTCGCCAATTATTCTACCATTGTCGACTACCACGAAATGATTTCTTCCCATCCCCCGCCGGTTTTCAATATAGCCAAAGCCGACTGCCATCCCGTATTCACTGGATTTTTCGGCAAAATAAGAGACCGTCTCTGGTAAGCCATGTTCCTCTGCGGTCTCACCGCATTGCCCGACCTCCATCGTAAATCCGGTAAGCGTCATTTCTGGAAAAAGGATAAGGCGAGCCCCAAAATCCGAAGCCCGCTTTATCAGTTCCACACATTTTTTCCGGTTTACGGACTTATCCTCATAGCGGATGTCCATACTGGTAAGTGCTATTTTCATCGTTCCCATTTAATGATTCTCATTCACATCTTTCATGCTGAAAGAGATCCGGCCCATCTTGTCTTTTCCAAGACAGACAACTTTCACCTTATCACCCAAGGTCAGTTCATCCTCAACATGATTGATCCTTCTCCGGCAGATGTTGGAAATATGAACCATTCCCTCCTTGCCCGGAGCAAACTCGATAAATGCGCCAAAATCTTTTATGCTGACAACGGTTCCCTCAAAAATCTGTCCTTTTTCAAAATCTGTCGTGATGATCCCGATCAGGCGGAGTGCCTCATCCATCATCGCCTTATCCGTGCCGCAGACAGATACCGCACCATCATCTGTAATATCGATCTTAACACCGGTACGCTCGATCAGTGTATTGATCGTCTTTCCGCGCTGGCCGACCACATCACCGATCTTCGACGGATCAATCATGATCTGCTTGATCTTCGGTGCATATTCGTTAACCTCTTTGCGAGGCTCTGCGATCGCTTTTGCCATCACTTCATCCAGAATATAAGTTCTCGCCTCTTTGGTACGGTGGATCGCACCCTCTACGATCTCACGGGTCAGTCCGTGGATCTTAATATCCATCTGGATCGCTGTAATTCCTTTATGTGTACCGGCTACCTTAAAGTCCATATCGCCGAAGAAATCTTCCAAGCCCTGTATGTCCGTAAGGATCAGATAATCATCATCCGTATCACCTGTCACAAGACCTACGGAAATTCCCGCTACCGGAGCTTTGATCGGCACGCCGGCAGCCATAAGCGAAAGCGTCGAAGCACAAATACTTCCCTGTGAAGTAGAACCGTTGGATTCCATGATCTCAGATACCGTACGGATCGTATATGGAAATTCCTCCTCGGTCGGAAGTACCGGAACAAGCGCTCTCTCTGCCAAAGCCCCATGTCCGATCTCACGACGTCCCGGCCCTCTGCTCGGTCTCGTCTCTCCCACCGAATAAGATGGGAAATTATAATGATGGATGTATCTCTTGGATGTCACATGCTCATCCAAACCGTCTAATTTTTGTCTCTCAGCAAGCGGTGCAAGCGTCGTCACATTAAGCACCTGTGTCTGTCCTCTTGAAAACAAACCAGAACCATGAACGGTCGGAAGAACATCAACCTCTGCGGCAAGCGGACGGATCTGTGTGATTTCACGTCCGTCCGGACGCTTATGGTCTTTCAGGATCATCTTGCGGACGGTCTTTTTCTGGAATTTATATACTGCCTCATCGATCAGTTCAAGCCAGTCCGGATGCTCCTCTTCATATCGCTCCTCGAGCCTGTCTTTGATCTGGCGGATATTTTCCTCACGCACCTGTTTTACATCAGTAAATACAGCCTCTTCCATCGCCTCCGGCGTAATAAAGGAAACCATATCGTTATACATCTCTTCCGGTGTATCACAATGCTCATACTCGTGCTTCTCTTTTCCACACTCGGCTACGATCTTATCAAAAAATTCAATGATCTGTCCATTTACTTCATGCGCCTTGTAGATCGCCTCGATCATCGTATCCTCCGGCACCTCATTTGCACCCGCCTCAATCATGATAACCTTTTCTCTCGTCGAAGCGACGGTAAGTGCCAGATCGGAAACCAATCTCTGCTCCGAAGTCGGGTTCACAACAAGCTCGCCCTCCACAAGACCGATCTGTGTCGCTGCGGTCGGCCCATCGAACGGGATATCCGAAATGCAGGTGGCAAGTGCAGAACCAAGCATCGCTGTAAGCTCCGGACTGCAGTCCTGATCCACACACATAACGAGGTTTTCCAACGTCACATCATTTCTGTAATCTTTTGGGAAAAGCGGTCTCATCGGCCGGTCGATCACACGACATGTCAGGATCGCATTATCCGACGGTTTTCCCTCTCTTCTCGTAAATCCACCCGGAATCTTTCCTACCGAATACATTTTTTCATTGTACTCTACACTGAGCGGGAAGAAATCAATTCCCTCTCTTGGTTTTTCCGAAGCAGTCGCCGTTGATAATACAACGGTGTTTCCGTAGTGCATAAATACCGCACCATTTGCCTGTGCCGCCACACGTCCGATATCGATCGAAAGCGTTCTGCCGGCCAGTTCCATTGAAAATGTCTTGTACATATCTTTTCTCCTTTAAACTTATTTGGAGATTCCGAAACAACTGAAAAACACACCATTTTTACAGCCTGTCCCTGTGTCCTGCCTCGCACCATGCCACCATTTATCTCTGGAAAACACAGGAAATCGTGTACTTTTCAGAAGTCTCGGACAAATCTCCATAATTACTTTTACACATACATATCAATTATAACACAATTTTCCTCTAATGGGAAACATTTTTTTGAGGGAATCAATCTTTGATGCAATCTTTGAATCAATCCTTCCCGGGATAACTGATATCCTCTCCATCCCACAGCAAGACTTCATCGTGAAAATGCGGGATGCGCATCAGTCCTGCGCCAAACAGATAAGCCCTGTCCCGTTCCGCAATCTCATCCAGACGAAGCCACTTTACCCCGACGATCGTCTGCTCCTCTTCTAACAGCTCCGGATCGATTCCTTTTACCGCTTTTGCATTTTCCGGTATTTCCACAAGAAATGTATATACCCGGCTCTCAAGATCCGGCTTATATTCTACCGTCAGAGGCCTCACGACCGTACCCTCTACGCCACATTCCTCGGAAAGTTCACGCAGCGCCGCCTGTTCGGGCGTCTCGCCTTCCTCGATCCCGCCTCCGGGCAGATTGTAAAAATCCCGGCCAAACATTTCATGCTCAACAAGGAGGATCCGGTCACCGCGGACGACCACCGACTGGCTTCTGTCTCTTTTCATATATCCCTCTCCTTTATATCTATACATCTATACTTAAAAATGATAGTAAAACCGTATTTTTTCCGGTTCTACTATCATTTTTTATCCGCCCATAAGCGGGTACGATTACTTTCTCAGTCCAAGCTTTGCGATCAGCGCACGGTATCCTTCCAGATCCGTTCTCTTTAAATAGTCGAGAAGTCCACGTCTTTTACCAACCATCTTCAAAAGTCCCCGCCGGGAATGATGGTCTTTTTTATTGTCCTTCAAATGCTCGGTCAGAACATTGATCCTCTCTGTCAAAAGAGCGACCTGAACCTCAGGTGAACCCGTATCATTCGGTGTTCTTCCATATTCTTTGATAATCTCTGCTTTTCTCTCTGTCGTCATCATGTTTGATGTACCTCCATTTTTTTATAATTGCCAATTACCAAGAACCGGTTGGAGTATTCCAAGTTCTGAGTATTGGTTTTTTCTAACTCGCTTATCTTATCATAAAAAAACGATTCTGTAAAGTTTTTTATTTTTTTGACAAATCTTTTTACGAAATCTTCTCGTTTTCTTTCTCACTGACATATTCCAGTATTGTTATGTTTCTTCTATCGCATTCCGCCACGAGTTCCTCTCTCTGCTTTCTGCTCCGGATGCTCAGACGGAACAATGCCCCCGCCGGGATCTCCGCTACAAGAAGGATCCCCGCAAAAAGAAACGTATCTGCCACCGTACTGGTAAGCGCTGTCTGGATAAGTACCACGACGACCACAAGCAAAACGAGCAGGATTCCGATCCAGTCTCCCCATGCCGCACGGACATTTGCTTTACGAAGGATTTCCATATATTCCTCTGCCGATATCGGCTCTTTTCCTTTCTTCTGACGCTTTTCATTTTTCTTGTGAAAACGTTTTACCAATTCCTCCGGCACGCTTTCGACAGCCTGTTTTATAATACCCCGAAATCCACTCTGTCCGGAAGCCGATTTTTCCCTGCGGATAC